>NZ_BAAKJE010000182.1:0-160458 GCF_059704565.1 Massilia sp. NBRC 108631 | reverse complement strand
CCAGAACAAAGTAAAAAGCCTCCCCTGCGGGAGGCTTTTTGCTTTGTGCCGGACGGAGAGGGTGGGATTCGAAGACGCAGCGCCCTAAGGGGCGCGGAGGCTCTCCGAATCCTCCGTTCAGCAGTGCGCCGTAAAAGCCAAGCTACATGCCAGACGGAGAGATGGACGGAGAGGGTGGGATTCGAAGACGCAGCGCCCTAAGGGGCGCGGAGGCTCTGCGAATCCTCCGTTCAGCAGTGCGCCGTAAAACCCCTAAGTCCCCAGCAACCCCGACAGCCGCCCAGCAGTCCCCCATACCGCAGCCTCAATAGTATCGCGCTCCCCCGGCCGCTGCCGCAGCCGATCGCTCGGTCCCGCCACACTAACCGCCGCCACCGCCATGCCCGACGCATCAAACACCGGCGCCGCGCAAGCATCAATCCCCTGTTCAAACGCCCCCAAACTCCAACAGCAATCCCGCGAGGCCGCCTCCAGCAGCATGCCCTCCGCCTCCTCAAACGTCACGCGCGCCCCGCGCGGATCCCCCTGCGCCGCCTCATACAACCCGCGCCACAACTCCCTCGGCCGCCGCGCCATCAGCACCCGTCCCGGCGCAATCAAATAAGCCGGAATCCTGCTCCCCGGCCGGATATTACTCACCAGCGGCGTCTGCGGCACCTCCTTTACCAGATACACCGCAAACGGCCCATCCAGCTCCACCATATACCCCGACCAGCACACCTGCCTGCTCAACAAAGCCACCAGCCTGCGCCCGTGTCCGATCAAATCATCCTGTCCCAGCGCATCCGCCGCCAGCCCCAGAAACCGCAGCCCGATCCGATGTCCGCCCTGCGGCAGCGCCTCCAGCATCCCCTCATCCTCCAGCGTCGCCAGCAGCCGCGCCGCCGTAATCCGATTGATACCCACGTCCCTCGCCAACGCGCTCAAATTGCCGGTCGCACCGCCCGCCGCCACATACGCCAGCAAGCCGAACGCCCGGGCCACCGCCCCGCCTTTCGCTTCATCATCCGCCATAAATCCTCCATATGTTCATATTTGAACATATTGAACAAAAAACGCACAAGAAAAAAGAGCATTGCTATAGTCAATCCACCTTGCAACCCCAACGGAGACAAACCATGAGCAAACTCAACATCGGCATCGCCGGCGCCGGCATCGGCGGCCTGGCCGCCGCCATCGCCCTGCGCGACATGGGCCACGACGTCGTGGTCTTCGAGCAAACCAGGCAATTCCTGCGCGTCGGCGCCGACATCAACCTCACCCCCAACGCCGTGCGCGCGCTGGACGGCCTCGGCCTGGGCATTCCCGAAGGCGTGCGCCGCACCGCGGCGCGCCCCACGCACCGCATCAGCCGCACCTGGGACAGCGGCGAAGAGACCTCGCGCCTGGCAATGGGCGACACCGCCGAACAGAAATACGGCGCGCCGCAACTGACCATCCACCGCGCCGACCTGCTCGCATCGCTGGCCGCCGCCTTCCCGGTCGAGCGCGTCCTGTTCGGCAAGCACGTCAAGGACATCAGCGCAGCAGGGCAGGGCGCTGCCGTTTCCTTCGCCGACGGCAGCCGCCACGAATTCGACCTGCTGGTCGGCGCGGACGGCATCCACTCCGCAGTGCGCAGCGCCATGTTCGGTCAGGAGCAGCCGCGCTTCACCGGCGTGGTGGCCTACCGCGCCGTGGTTCCCGCCGAGCGCCTGGCCGGCATCCCCAACCTGCAAGCGTTCACAAAATGGTGGGGCCCAACGCCCGAAAGCCAGATCGTCACCTTCCCGCTCAATGCCGGCAAGGACATCTTCATCTTCGCCACCACCGCGCAGGAAAGCTGGCAGCTCGAATCCTGGACCACGCAAGGCAGCGTGCAGGAGCTGCGCGACAGCTACGCCGCCTTCCACCCGCATGCACGCGCCATGCTGGACGCCTGCGACGAAGTGCTCAAGACCGCCCTGTACGAACGCGACCCGCTGCCCGCCTGGTCCCAAGGCAGCATGGTCGTGCTGGGCGACGCCGCGCATCCGATGATGCCTTTCATGGCGCAGGGCGCAGGCATGGCCATCGAAGACGGCGTGGTGCTGGCTTGCACGCTGCGCGATGTGCGGGAAGCTGCCGGCATCGCCGCTGCGCTGCGCCGCTTCGAAGCGCTGCGCATCGAGCGCACCTCGAAAATCCAGCTCGGATCGCGCGGCAACAACTGGCTGCGCGAAGGCGGTAACGCGGACTGGGTGTACGGTTACGATGCCTGGAAGGTGGCGCAGTGAAGGCCCGTGCCATGCTGGCCGCCTGCTTGCTGGCGGCCCATGCTGGCGCGTGGGCCGCAGCGCCGGGCGCCGTTGCAGGCGGTGCCGCCGATGACGCCCCTGCTGCCGAAGCGGCCGATGCAGCCCCGTTCCGCGTGCATCTGCTGGGCACCGGCAGTCCGCTGCCCGAGACGCGCCGCTTCGGCCCGTCCGTCCTGGTAGAGGCGGGCGGGCAGAAGTTCCTGTTCGACGCGGGCCGCGGCCCCATGCAGCGCCTGCACACGCTGGGCATCCCGTTCGCCGCCGTGGACAAGCTGTTCATCACCCACCTGCATTCCGACCACACCATAGGAATTCCGGACCTGTACCTGACCGGCTGGCTGCGCGGACGCAAGACGCCGCTGCACGTGTGGGGCCCGGCGGGCACGCGCGGCATGATGGAACACATGGCCAAGGCCTTCGACTACGACATCAAGATCCGCCTGGAACAGAATCCCGGCTCGCAGGTCGATGCGGCCGATATCGGCGCCGGCGTCGCATACGAAAAAGAAGGGGTGCGCATCACCGCCTTCGAGGTGGACCACGGCCCGGTGCATCCGGCCTTTGGCTACCGCATCGATTACAAGGGCCGCAGCGTGGTGCTGTCCGGCGACACCCGCTACTCGCCGGCGCTGGTGCGGCAGGCCAGGGGCGCCGACCTGCTGGTGCACGAAGTGGCGGCCGGGTCCGAGGAGCTCATGCGCAGCTCGCCCGTTGTGCGCAATGTGATCGGCATCCACACCGGGCCGGAGGACGCCGGCAAGGTGTTCGCGCAAGCCGTGCCGCGCCTGGCGGTGTACTCGCACATCGTGCTGTTCGGCGTCACGGAACCGGAGCTGGAGCGGCGCACCCGCACCACCTACGCCGGACCGCTGACGATAGGAGAAGACCTGATGACCTTCGACATCGGGCCGCGGATCAAGGTGACCCGCACCATGGCCAAAGAATAGGAGAGGCGTGATGAAAACCGGATTGACCGCGGCCCTGGCGGCCGCGCCGCTGCTGGCCCAGGCCGGCACCACGATCTACGGCAGCATCGACGCGGGCCTGACCCGGGTCAGCAATATCGGCGGCGCCGGCGTTACCCGCACGGACAGTGGCAATATGCAGCCGGACCGCATCGGTGTGCGCGGCACGGAAGACCTGGGCGACGGCTGCCAGGCCGTCTACCAGCTGGAAACCGGCTATGCCACCGACACCGGTGCGCAGCTCAACGCCCTCAAGCTGTTCAACCGCGCAGCGTATGTGGGGCTGGGCAGCCGTCTCGGCACCGTCACCTTGGGCCGCCAGAACAACTTCATGTTCGAGATGGTGGCGCGCCAAAGCAATGGCGTGCTGACGGGCAGTTTCTACGCTTTCCATCCCGGGAATATCGACGACCTGACCAACGCGGGCGCCTACGATAACGCGCTCAAGGTAGTCAGCGCGCCCATGGCCGGACTGACGCTGGGCGCCATGCTGGCGCCGGGCGAGCAGCCGGGGGACGCGGCGCGCAGCCGCGCCTTCAGCCTGGGCGCCAGCTACGCCGCCGGCCAGTTCAGGGCCGCCGCTGCGCTTAGCGACACGCGCAACCGTAGCCTGGCGCTCGGGCAGAGCGCCGGCGTACGCAGCCTGCTGGGTCGGACACTGATTTCCGGGCAGGCCAACGCGCCGGTGTATGCGGCGTTGGCCACGGACCGGGTGCGCAGTATCGGCCTGAGCGCAAGTTATGGCGCGGGACCGGCACTGCTGCACGCGCTGCACGTGGACACGGCCATTACGGCCGGTTCCGCCGGCACGAGCATGAAAAGCAGCGAGCTGGGTGTAAACCTGCGCACCGGCGGCTTCACGTCACTCAACTTGGGACTGGCGCGCACCACGCTGGAAGGCCGGCGCTGGGACCAGTTGACAGCGAACCAGGTCTATACGCTGTCGCGGCGCACGTCGGTGTACGCCCAGGTGCTGCTGCAGCGCGCGTCCGGAAACGGTGCGGTGGCGGCCATCAATGCGCTGGGCGTGTCATCCACCCCGCGCCAGTCGGCATTGCGGCTGGGCGTGCATCACCTGTTCTGAGCCATGCCGCCAGTGCGCAAGGGGCGGCGCTTGCATGTCCGTGGCGGCGAAACGGGGGACTTCGCTATAATCTAAAGCCCCGCTTCGAAAGTGCAAGATGACACACGCCCATCCAGACCTGCGCCAGCCCGATATCCCCCGCGCCCTGCGCGCCGCCGCCCGCGTCCAGGCCATAGAACCGTTCCGCGTCATGGAAATCATGAAAGCGGCCAGCGCAGCAGCAAAAGCCGGCGTGGACGTCATTAGCATGAGCGTCGGCGAGCCGGACTTTACCGCGCCCGAACTGGTGACGGAAGCGGCCGTGCGCGCGATCCGCAGCGGCGCCACGCAATACACGGACGCCCTCGGCCTGCCCGCGCTGCGCGAAACCATCGCCGCCCACTACCGCACCGCCTTCGGCGTGGACGTCGATCCGCGCCGCGTCATCGTCACCGCCGGCGCCTCGGCAGGCCTGCTGCTGGCCTGCGCCGCGCTGGTGTGCGATGGCGACGACGTGCTTATGCCCGACCCCAGCTATCCCTGCAACCGCCACTTCGTTTCGGCTTTCGGCGGCAAGGCCGTGCTGATACCATCCAGCGCCGAGCAGCGCTACCAGCTGACGGCAGAACTGGCCGCGCAGCACTGGACGGAGCGGACCCGCGGCGTCATCGTCGCCTCGCCGTCCAACCCTACCGGCACCTCGCTGACGGTGGAACAGATGCGAGCCCTGCTGGCCGAAGTGCGCGCGCGCGACGGCTTCGCCATCGTCGATGAAATCTACCAGGGCCTCTCCTATGGCCACGCGCCGCACAGCGCGCTCAGCCTGGACGACCAGGTCATCACCGTCAACAGCTTCTCCAAATACTTCAACATGACAGGCTGGCGTCTCGGCTGGCTGGTTGTGCCCGAGCAGCTGGTAAGCGTGATCGAAAAGCTGGCGCAGAACTTGTTCATCTGCCCCTCCACGGTGGCCCAGCACGCCGCGCTGGCCTGCTTCCATCCCGATTCCATTGCCGTCTACGAGCAGCGCCGGCTGGAGTTCCAGCGCCGCCGCGACTTCTTTGTGCCGGCCCTGCGCGAGCTCGGCTTCGGCGTGCCCGTCATGCCCGATGGTGCGTTCTACGTATACGCCGATTGCAGCGGGGTTGCCCATCCGGCAAGCGGCGACAGTTCCGCCTTCGTCATGGCGGTACTGCGGCAAGCCGGCGTGGCCTTTGTCCCCGGCGACGACTTCGGCGTGGCGGGGCCGCACCGGCATGTGCGCTTCTCTTACGCCACCGCCTACTGCCGCATCGAAGAAGCCGTGCACAGAATGGGCAAGCTGCTGGGGCGGTAGCACACCCTAGTCGCCGCCCTCCGCGTTGGGCGCCACGATGCGCCAGCGCGTCATTTTGCGGTAAATGGTGGCGCGCGAGATGCCCAGTTCCTGCGCCGCGCGCGTCACGTTCCAGCGCTGCTTGCGCAGTTCTCGCAGCAGCAGGCCGCGTTCGTCATCGGGCTCGCCGCACGCGGCCTGCTGATCCGGCGCCGGCAGTGCCCGGTGGGACGGCGGCTGCTTCGATTCCCTCACGTCCATTGGCAGGTCGGGCAGCTCGATATGATCGTGCTCGCACAGCGCCACCGCTGCGCGCAGCGCATTGATCAGCTGCCGCAGGTTTCCGGGCCAGCGGTACCCCAGCAAGGCCCGCAAGGCCTCCGCCGACATCGTCACCTGTCCCCGGCCTGTTTCCGCCGCCACCCGGGCCAGCACGCTGTGCATCAAGGTCGAGATGTCGGCGCGCTCGCGCAGCGCGGCCAGGTGGATCTTCATGCCGTTCAGGCGGTAGTACAGGTCTTCCCTGAACTGGCCCGCCATGACCTGGTCGAGCAGGTTGCGGTGCGTGGCGCACACGATCTGCACGTCCACCGGCACCGCTTTCTCCGCGCCCAGCGGCACGATCTCCTTTTCCGCCAGCACGCGCAGCAAACGGGTCTGCATCTGCAGGGGCATGTCGCCTATCTCGTCCAGGAACAGCGTGCCCCGGTGCGCCTGCAGCAGCTTGCCGCGCATGCCTTTGGCGCGCGCGCCGGTGAACGCGCCGTCGGCGTAGCCGAACAATTCGCTCTCGATCAGCGATTCCGGTATCGCAGCGCAATTGAGCGCCACGAAGGGTTGCTCGGCGCGCTCGCTGGCGTGGTGGATGGCGTTGGCGAACACCTCCTTGCCGGTGCCGGTCTCGCCCTGCAGCATGATGGCGATGCCTTTGTCGATCACGCGCCGGATGATGGCCACGTTGCGTTTCATCTGCGCGTCCTCGCCGGCCAGTTCCTCCAGCGTCAGCAGGCTTGCCGCCGTCGGGTGGCTCGAGCGCGCGCTGCGCGAAGGCTGCACGCACAGCGTGCGTCCGCTCGGCGCGCGCATCAGCGCGTAGTACTGGCGCCCGCTGTGCAGCGCGCGCAGCGCCAGCGTCTCCCGGTGCTGGGCGCCGGAAGACGCCAGCAGCGTTTCTAGCCGCGTATCGAACACCTGGTCCACGGTCCGGCCCAGCAAGGCCTGTTCCGCGCCATGCAAGGCCTGCTGCACATTGCGGTTGACGGCGATGATGCGGCCCAGGTGGTCCAGCGCAATCAGCCCGTCTGTCACCACTTCCGCAAACTCGCGGCGCCGGCTCAGGCGGATGATCCAGTGGTCCTCGAACTTCTTGAGGAAGTGCGCGTTCTCTATCATCTTGGCCGAAACCGACACCAGCTGCAGCATCAGCGCCTGGCTGCGCTTGTCCCCCGGGGAGGACAGTGCGGACGCGTCCAGTACTGCCAGCAGGCTGCCGTCGGTGTCGAGGATGGGTGAAGCGCTGCAGGTGAGGGTGGTGTTGGTCGAGCGGAAGTGCTCGGCCTGGTGCACGGTCAGCGCACTCTGGTCGGCAATGCAGGCGCCCACCGCGCAAGTGCCTTCCTCCTGTTCCGACCAGCAGGCGCCCAGGTACAGGCCGGCGCGCCGCAGTTCACGCTTTTGCAGGGCGTCGGCCTTGAAATCCACCGTCACGCCCTCGCAATCCGTCAGCAGCACCACGTAGCCGGCGCTGCGCACCTGGTTGAACAGGTATTCCACACCGCCGCGCGCGATCTGCATCATCGGCTCCATTGGGTCCTGGTGGTCGCGCAGCTGGCCGCCGGCCAGCACGCGCGGCGCCTGTCTGCGGCCGGGATCGAGCTTGTACTGGCCCAGCGAGCGGCGCCAGGAGCGCACGATCAGCGGGTCGGCGTCGGCGCGGGCAATGCCGCGCGAGCGCAGTAGTGCCAGGTCTTCATCGACGGTGGCAATGGTACTCATGGCAGGTCTCCGTTACCTGGTTAGTCCCAGGATATTGATTTGATATAGACCATGCTAGCAAGCGCAGTGCCACCCCGCAAGCACGCCTTTTGCAGGCGCGCGGCGCCCCGGCGCTGAGACACCTGTCTCATTTTCCGTCTCCCTGGAGCAGCTGTCGCGCCGCGCCAGCGGCGCGCCAGACGCGCAACACGGCCCGCGCGTGCTGGTGCGCTTCTTGCACAGGCAGCTTGCGCGCCGCCGTCCGGCGGGGCCGCAACACCATAAAAATTCAAGGAGATTGGCATGAAATACAACAAAATCGTGGGCTCGGCCCTGCTGGCGTTCTTGCTGCCGCTGGGGGCGCAGGCCGGCAGCCTGCCCGGCATGCGCGGCTCGGACCACCTGGGCATGACCGTGCCGAACATGGCCGAGGCGGTGGACTTCTTCGTCAAGGTGATAGGCTGCGAAGCCTCGTTCGACCTGGGCGCCTTCAAGTTCGACGATGACTGGATGCAGGTGCACCTGAACGTGGACCCGCGCGCGGAGATCAAGCGTTTCCGCATGGTGCGCTGCGGCTATGGCACCAACCTGGAAATCTTCGAATATGCCGCCCCCAAGCAGGCTGCGCGCCCGCCGAAGAACAGCGATGTCGGTGGCCACCACCTGGCCTTCTATGTGGACGACATGGACAAGGCGGTGGCCTACCTGAAGGCCAACGGCGTGAAGGTGCTGGGCGACCCCAGCACCTTCAAGGAAGGTCCTGCCGCCGGCCTGACCTGGGTCTATTTCCTGGCGCCGTGGGGCATGCAGCTGGAACTGGTGAGCTATCCCAAGGGGCGCGCCTACGAGAAGGGCGCCAAGCGCCTGCTGTGGGACCCGCGCGCGCCGGCGAAATAGCCATGTGCCGCAGCGCCTGTTCGGCCGCGCTGCGCGCATGCCTGGCGCTGTTGCTGTACTGGATGGGCGCTGCGGCGGCCCATCCATCGGCGGACCGGCTGGTACGCGTGGTCCACTTCGAGCCGCGCGCGGACGGCCTCGCGGCGTACGTGCGGCTGTCGCTGCCCTTGCTGCCGGCGTCCGGAGGCGTGCGCTACGACAGCATGGAGAGCGGGCGCCTTTTCCATTACCTCGATGCCGCCGCAGCGCCCGCGAAGCTGGAGCAAGTGGGCCGGCTGCTGGCGGACAGCCACCGGCTTGGCGCCGGCGGGCGCCCGGTGGCGGCGCGCGTGCTGGCGGTGCGCATCCAACTGCGCGGCCAGGTGCCGCCGTTTACTACACTGGAACAGGCGCGCCGCGCCGCCCGACCGGCCATGCCGGGGTTGCCGCCGCAGCCGGGCGGGCAGGGCATGCAGCCTGGTGCGCCCACCGAAACGCGCCATGTGCTGGTTGACGCCGAGCTGCTTTATCCGCTCCCGCGCGGCGCTGCGGGCTACCCGCCGCTGTCCTTCTCCAGCCTGCACGAGCCCGAGACGGGCGGCCTGGCCGAGATCGCCAACGTGCTGTTCTTCCACCAGGACGGCGCGGTGCGCACCTACTCCGCCGCCGGTACGCTGGCAGTGCCGGTGCAGCTGAATCCTTCGCTGGCCGGCGCCGCGCGCATGTTCCTGCTGGCCGGCTGCGAGCACATCCTGCAAGGCTGGGACCATTTGCTGTTCGTACTGTGCCTGGTGCTCGGTCCATTGCGGCTCAAGCCCACCGCGCTGCGCATCACGGCCTTCAGCGTTGGCCACTCGCTGTCGCTGGGCGCCGGCCTGTTTGGCTGGATGCCGGCCGGCGCCTGGTTTCCGCCGTGGGTGGAGGTGGCGATCGCCTTGTCGCTGCTGGGAGCCGCCGTGTCGGCGCTGCGTCCGGGCCGCAACGCGGGGCCGCTGGCGGTGGCGGCGGTGGGACTGGTGCATGGCTTCGGCCTGTCCTTCGGACTGCGGGAACTGCTGGCCGACAGTAGCGTACCGCCGCTGGCCACGCTGCTGTTCTTCAACCTCGGCGTGGAAGCGGGCCAGTTGCTGATTGCCGCCGCTGGCTGGCTGGTGCTGCGTGCGCTGCAGGCATGGCGCGCCGGCTGGGCGGCGCGCGCGCAAACCGGCATCGCCTTCGGCTGCACGGCGGTATCGCTGTTCTGGCTCGCCGGGCGCCTTGTCGCGGCCATGCCCGCACCCTGAGCGTCCGCCCGCAACAGCTGTCACCGCCAGTGAGACAGCTGCTGTGCCACCTGTCGCGCAAAACCCCTGCAATGGCGGGCCGGATGGCCCGCAAGCGTGGTTTTTTGGCTGGCATGGTTGTTGCGAAATACCTGCCAAGAGCGCGCAGCCCGGCGCGCGCTTCCGACAGAGACAATTACAGGAGGAGTAAATGGAACACACGTCAGAGCAGCTGATCTGGATGTACCAGACCATGATCGCGATCCGCGAATTCGAAGACACCATGGTCAAGGTTTACCTGGAAGGCAAGCTGCCGCCGAATATCCAGAAAGGCCTGGCCTTCGACATCGGCTCCGGCCCGGTACCAGGCGAAATGCACCTGGCGGCGGGCCAGGAGCCGGTTGCCGTGGGCGTTTGCGCCCACCTGCGCGCCGACGATACGGTGGTCGGCGCGCACCGTTCGCACCACTTCGCCATCGCCAAGGGCGTGCGCCTGCCGGAGATGACGGCCGAGATGTTCGGCAAGGCCACCGGCCTGGGACGCGGCAAGGGTGGCCACATGCACCTGTTCGACCCGGCCGTGAAGTTCAGCTGCAGCGGCATCGTCGGCGCCAGCATGCCGCCCGCCTGCGGTGCGGCGCTGGCGGCCAAGAAGCGTGGCAGCGACGCGGTGGCGGTGGCCTTCTTCGGCGAGGGCGCCACCAACCAGGGTGCCTTCCACGAGTCGATGAACCTGGCCGCGCTGTGGAAACTGCCGGTCATCTTCATCTGCGAAGACAACAAGTACGCCATCTCGGTGGAGAAGTCCGATTCCACCGCCATCGCCAACAACTCGGACCGTGCCGCCGCCTACGGCATGCACGGCATCCTGGTCGAGCGCAACAGCGCGCTGGACGTGTTCGAGGCGGCCGGCGCAGCCGTGGCGCGCGCCCGGCGCGGCGAGGGCCCGACCCTGATCGAGGTAAAGACGGACCGCTACCACGGCCACTTCCAGGGCGACCCGGAAGTCTACCGTGCCAAGGGCGAAGCGGAGCAGGCGCGCAAGAACGACCCCATCCCGCAACTGGCGGCCTTCCTGCGCGCGCATGGCCTGCTGGACGACGCCACCGAGGCCGAACTGGTGGCCGTCGCCAAGGCCCGCGTGGCCGGCGCCTATGCCTTTGCCCGCAACAGTCCGGACCCGGCGCCCGAAGAAGCGCTGCAGCACGTGTTCTGCTGACCCCACACACAAGGAGACCTTCACTATGAGCACCACTGTCACCACCAGTACCAATGCCGCGCGCCGCATGACGATGGCGCAGGCGATCGCCGAGGCCATCGGCCAGGAAATGCAGCACGACCCCGAGGTATTCGTGCTGGGCGAGGATGTCGGCAAATACGGCGGCATCTTCGGCGCCACCACCGGCCTGCTGGCCAAGTTCGGCAAGGACCGCATCATGGACACGCCGATTTCGGAAACCGCCTTTATCGGCGCGGCCATCGGTGCAGCCGCCGAGGGCATGCGCCCGATTGCGGAGCTGATGTTCGTCGACTTCTTCGGCGTCTGCATGGACATGATCTACAACCACATGGCCAAGAACACCTACATGGCGGGCGGGAACATCAGCCTGCCCATGGTGCTCATGACCGGCATCGGCGGCGGCTACAACGACGCCGCCCAGCATTCGCAGTGCCTGTACGCCACCTTCGCCCACCTGCCGGGCATGAAGGTGGTGGTGCCTTCCAACGCGTACGACGCCAAGGGCCTGATGATCCAGTCGATTCGCGACAACAACCCGGTGGTGTTCATGTTCCACAAGGGGATCATGGGCCTGCCGTGGATGTCCTACTTTGAAGGCAGCACCAACGAGGTGCCCGAGGAAGCCTACGCCATCCCCTTCGGCCAGGCGCGCGTGGTGCGCGAGGGCGCCGACGTCACCATCGTGACCTTGAGCCAGATGGTGCAGAAGGCCGTGCTGGCGGCGGCCGAACTGGCCAGGGAAGGCATCAGCGCCGAGGTGATCGACCTGCGCACCATCGTCCCGCTGGACCGCCAGGCCATCCTCGACTCGGTGCGCAAGACCGGACGCCTGTTGATCGCCGATGAAGACTACCTGAGCTTCGGCCTGAGCGGCGAGATCGCCGCCATCGTCGCCGAGAACCTCGACAGCGTCACCCTGCGCGCTCCCGTGAAGCGCCTCGCCGTGCCGGACGTGCCGATTCCGTACGCGCGCCCGCTGGAGCAGTTCGTCATTCCGCAAGTGGACGGCATCGTCGCCGCCGCGCGCCAACTCGTATCCGCAAACACCATTGAAAGGAAAGCAGCATGAGCGAAATTCACTTACCCCAGGACGCCTGGGAAGACGTCGAACCCGGCACCGAGGCCCTGCTGGAGCAGTGGCTGGTGAAGCCCGGCGACCGCGTGACGGCCGGCCAGACGGTAGCAGTCGTCGTCATGGTCAAGACCAGCATCGACGTGCCGGCGCCGCAGGACGGCGTGCTGGACCAGGTACTGATCGAGGCCGACGCCACGGTTGCCCAGGGCAAGCCGCTGGCCACGCTGCGGGCTGCGTGATGCACGCCCACAGCACAGCCGTGGCGGCGGCGGACCAGGCGGCCGCGCCCGACCTGGTGCCGCTCAAGGGCATACGCGGCAGCATCGCCCGCAACATGACGGCTGGCTGGCAGGCGCCGCGGGTGGCGCTCGGCATGGACGTGGACATGCGCCGCTGCCAGCTGTTGCGGGCCCGCCTGCAGGAACGCGCCGGTTCCGGCGTGCGCCTGAGCGTGATGCCCATCGTGCTGCGCGCGCTGGCGCTCACGCTGCGCAGCCACCCGGCCATGAACGCGCTGATGCGCGAAGGCGCCATCGAGCGCATGCCGGGCATCCACATCAACGTGGCGGTGGCGCTGGAAGAAGGCCTGGCCGTGCCGGTGATACGCGACGCCGACACCAAGAGCATTGAGCAGATCGCGGCGGAAGCGGCGGCGCTGGCGGCCGGGGCGCGCGCCGGCACGCTGCCGGTCAAGGCTTACCAGGGCGGCACGTTTACGGTGAGCAGCCTGGGCGCGGCCGGGGTGGACTGGTTCACCCCCATCCTCAATCCGCCGCAGGTGGGCATCCTCGGCCTGGCGCGTGTGGCCGACCGTCCGGTGGTCCAGGGCGGCAAGCTGATGATCGCACCTGCGACCACCCTTTCGCTGGTGTTCGACCACCGCGCCGTGGACGGCCATCCGGCCGCGCTATTCCTGGGCGAGCTCAAAGCGCGCCTGGAAGCGGCCGAGGGGCTGTAGATGTTTGCCCCGCTATGGAACGCGCCGCGCCAGCCCGCGCTGGCCAGCTGCCGCGAGGAGCAGGAGTGGAACGCGCGCCTGCTCGCGCAGCCGGCGGATGGTGCGGCCATGCAGCTGTGGCGCTATGGCGCGCCCGGCGTGGTGCTGGGCTGCGCGCAGCGCGCCGCGCTGGACCAGGTGGCGCCGCGCGCGGCGGCTTGCGGCATGGAGGCGGTGGTGCGGCAGGCGGGCGGCGGCGCGGTGCTGGCCGGGCCGTGGATGCTGAGCGCCTCGGTGCTGCTGCCGCAGGGCCATCCGCTGGCGTGCGGCCAGCTGGTGCACAGCTACCGCTGGCTGGGCGAGCTGTATGCGGGCGTGCTGCGCAGCCTGGGCGTGCCGGCCCATGCGCTCACGCCGGAGCAGGCGCGCGAACAGCAGCGCCGGGCCGCCCCGGCTCAGGTGGGCTGGGCCTGTTACGGCGGCTATTCGCCCTGGGAAGTGGTGGTGGGAGACAGGAAGATCGTCGGCCTGGCGCAGGTGCGGCGGCGCGGCAGCGTGCTGCTGGTGGCCGGGCTGCACCTGGCGCAGCCGGATTGGCGGCTGCTCGCGCAGGCGCTTGGCCGGCCTGACTGCGAAGCGGCGGCGCTGGCGGCCTGCAACACCTCCTGCGAGCAGGAGGCGGGTGGCGGCGACTGGCTCGGCGCCGTGGCAGGTCCGCTACGGCAGGCGCTGAGCTATGCGCTGTTCCACCTGCCGCAGGCGCAGGCCGAGGCCGGGGACGCGGCGGAAATTTACTGAAGCAAGGCTGCACACAACAACAAAGGAGATGACATGGACAAGCAAAAAAGCGGCATGCGCGTGGTGGAAAAGGCGGCGACGCTGACCCGGCGCGGCTTCCTCAAAGGCACAGGCCTGGCGGGCATCGGCGTGAGCGTGATCCCGGCCGGCGCGCTGCTGGCCAGCCCGGGCGCCGCGATGGCGCAGCAGTTCGAGGTGCTGGGCAGCGAGACCGGCGCCACGCTGTTGCGCATGGCGCGCGACATTTTCCCGCACGACAAGCTGGCCGACAAGTACTACCAGCACGCCATCGTGCCGTACGACGCGCAAGCGGCCAA
The DNA here is from genome assembly GCF_059704565.1 of Massilia sp. NBRC 108631. Taxonomy (NCBI): domain Bacteria; kingdom Pseudomonadati; phylum Pseudomonadota; class Betaproteobacteria; order Burkholderiales; family Oxalobacteraceae; genus Massilia; species Massilia sp. NBRC 108631. The sequence continues at coordinate 146,360 of NZ_BAAKJE010000182.1, read as the reverse complement.
GGACCCGGCGCTGAAGGCGCTGCTGTCCGACGGCGTGGCGCAGCTGAACCAGCGAGCGCGCCTGGCGCATGGCAAGGATTACGCGGCCGTGGCCGAGGAAGCGGACCGCGTGGCGCTGCTGAAGGATATCGAGACCAGCTCCTTTTTCGTGAAGATCCACGGTGGACTGGTCACCGGGCTGTACGACAACAAGGCGGTGTTCCCGCTGTTCGGCTACGAGGGCTCGTCCTGGGAGAAGGGCGGCTACGTGAACCGGGGTTTCGACGATATCGACTGGATCTGACAACAAGAACGAGGAGACAAGCATGGCGATCAAATACAGCACCGGCGACCGCGACGTGGTCGTCGTCATCGGCTCGGGCGCGGGCGGCGGCACGCTGGCCAACGAACTGGCCCAGCGCGGCGTGAAGGTGGTGATACTGGAAGCGGGTAAGCACTACACGCAGGCCGATTTCGAGAACGACGAATGGGCGATGTTCAACAAGATTTCGTGGCTCGACAAGCGCATCTCGGCCGGCGGCTGGCACCACACCAAGACTTATCCCAACCTGCCGGCCTGGATCGTGAAGGGCGTGGGCGGCTCCACCGTGCACTTCTCCGGCGTCGCGCTGCGCTTCCAGCCGCACGATTTCCAGACCCGCACCGTCTACGGCCAGGTGGAGGGCGCCAATGTGCTGGACTGGCCCATCACTTACAAAGACATCGCGCCCTACTACGACAAGGCGGAGAAGAAGATGGGCGTGGCCGGGGCGGCCGCCAGCGGCATGCCTCCCATGCCGGAGAATAACCACTACAAGGTGATGGCGGCGGGCGCGCGCAAGATCGGCTACAAGAAGATCGTGCGGCCGGTGGCCTCCAACAGCAAGGCCAATGACGGCCGTCCGGCCTGCATGCAGATCGGTTTCTGCATGCAGGGCTGCAAAATCGGCGCCAAGTGGTCCACGCTGTACACAGAGATTCCGCGCGCCCTGGAAACCAACCGCGCCGAACTGCGCCAGCAGGCCATGGTGCTGCGCATCGAGCACGACAAGTCCGGCAAGGTGACCGGCGTGCTGTACGTGGACGCCAAGGGCAGGACCCAGCTGCAGAAGGCGCGCGTGGTGTGCGTGGCGGGCAACTCCATCGAATCGCCGCGCCTGTTGCTCAACTCCGCGTCCAGCCTGTACCGCGACGGCCTGGCCAATTCCTCCGGCCAGGTGGGCAAGAACTATATGAACCACGCCACGGCGGCGGCGCTGGCCATCCACCGCAAGCCGGTCTATATGTACCGCGGCTTCGACATCGGCGCCGTGGTGGCCGACGAGGTGGACCTGGACACGCGGCGCGGCTTCAACGGCGGCTACTACCTGGAAGGGCTGGCGCTGGGGCTGCCCTACACGGCCGCCTTCATGCACCCCGGCGGCTGGGGCCGGGAAGTGACCTCGGCGCTGGAAATGTACGACCACATGAGCTGCGTGTGGGTGTGCGGCGAGGACATGGCGCGCGAGCAGAACAGCATCACGCTGCATCCCACCGAGAAGGACCAGTACGGCCTGCCGGTGCCCATCGTCACCAAGACCTACCACAGCAACGACGAGGCCATCGCTGCGCACGGGCTGCGCCAGTTCCGGCGCCTGTCCGAAGCGGTGGGCGCCACCCGCGTGATCGACATGCCGGCCTACCCGGCCAGCCACAACATGGGCACCAACCGCATGAGCGCGCTGGCGCGCGACGGCGTGGTGAACAAGTGGGGGCAGACCCACGACATCAGGAACCTCTTCATTTCGGACGGCAGCCAGTTTACATCCAGCTCCGCCGCCAACCCAACCTTGACCATCGTGGCGCTGGCGATCCGGCAAGCCGAATACATCGCCGGGGCCATGAAACGCAAGGAAATCTGAAGCACGGCAGGGAAGTACCCCAAGCACGAATAACTATAACTGGAGACAAGCATGAACCATAATATCAAGCGCCGTGCCGCGGCGGCGGCGATCTGCTGCGCATGCAGCGCTGGCGCGACCGCCGGCGTGGGTTTCGACACGGCCGACGGCTGGAAGTACAGCACCGACGGCTGGGTCATTCTGCAGGCCCACAAGCAGAACGGCGACAGCCCGGACACCACGGGCTTTCGCATGAGTTCCGGCACCACGCCCAGCCTGATCGCCTTCAACGTCACCGCGCCCGCCGTGGACGGCATGACGCTGAGCAGCCGCGTGGGCCTGTACATCAACGCCCAGTCGGGCGAGGGCAATTTCCGCAACGCCGGCAACGTCGGCAATACCGGGTCCAAGGCGCTCGATCCGCGCGAGATCTGGGCCAAGCTGTCCGCGCCATGGGGGGAACTGGTGTTCGGCAAGTCCTACAGCATTTACCAGGGCGAACCGGTGCTGGCCGACGCCTCCGTGCTGGCTGGCGGGCTGACCGGCTACGACAATGTCAACACCACCAATGCGCTGGCCGCCACCTTCAACGCCGGCTATATGTACACCAACTTCAACGCCGGGCTGCGCTACAACTCCCCGCAGGCTGCGCCGCTGACGTTTTCGGTGGGCGTCTACGATCCCAGCCAGGTGCGCAACGTGTTCGCCGGTTCCGGCGCCGACCGCACCAACTCGCCGCGCGTCGAGGGCGGCGTGTACTACCGCCACGAGGGCGGCGGGATGAAACTCAAGGTCTACGGCGACTTCACCTGGCAGCGCGCCGGCCATTGCCTGACGGCGGCTGGGTTGCCCTGCCTGGACGACAAGGTGAGCACGCGCGGCCTGTCGGCGGGCGCCACGGCCGACATGGGGGCCTTCAATGTGCACCTGTCCGGCTTCAGCGGCAAGGGCCTCGGCTCGGTGCTGATGCAGGACCTGGACGCGCTGGACGCGGACGGCCGCGCGCGCAAGAGCCGGGGCGTGTTCGGCCAGCTGGTGTACCGCCCAACGGCAGCGCTGTCGCTGCGCTACAGCTATGGCCGCACGCGCATCGACGGCACGGCTGCCACCCTGGGCCACCTGGCGCAGTCGCATATCGCCGGCGCCTACTACGCCGTCAACCGCTACCTGACCGTGTACGGCGAACTGGCCAACTCGCGTTTCAGCTACAACCCCGTCTTCCAGCACCGCACCGACACGGACTACGCCACCGCCGGCGTCCGTTTCATGTGGTAAGCCGTCCGCACATACAGAGGAGAACACCATGAACAAGCATCCACAGCGCCGTGCCGGCGCCATCGCCGCCGCATGCCTGGCCGCCGCCGGCGCGGCCGCCGTTTCCGCCATGCTGGCCGCCACGCCGCCCGCGTACGCGGTCGCCCCGCCCATGCCGGGACCGGCGGGCGGCGAGGCCGACCCGAATAACTGGACCCAGTACCACCGCACTTCGAACGCCTGGCGCTACTCGCCGCTGGAGCAGATCAACAAGGACAACGTCAAGGGCCTGAAGGCGGCCTGGATACACCAGCCGGGCGACATCACCGCCGGCCTGATCTCGACCCCGCTGGTGAAGGACGGCGTGATGTACTACGTGGCGCCCAACAACAACGTGTTTGCGCTGGACGCTGCCACCGGCCAGACTGTCTGGCATTACCAGCCCAAGCTGGCCGCCATCGCCAGCCAGAGCTTCTACGCCACGCTGAGCCGCAGCCTGACCATGGGCCATGGCCATATCTACCTGGGCACGCTGGACGGGCGCTTCGTCGCCATCAACGAGAAGACCGGCAAGGAAGCCTGGTCCACCCAGCTGACCGACTTGAAAAGCTGCTTCGGCTGCCTGTTCTCGTCCTCGCCGGTCCTGGCCGGCGACGTGCTGATCGGCGGCAGCACCGGCGGCGACCAGCCGCAGCGCGGCAAGGTATTCGCCGTGAACGCGCTGACCGGCGAGAAGATGTGGACCTTCGACACCATCAAGGACGATCCGAAGAGCTGGCCGGACGGCACCGGCCAGGTTGGCGGCGGCGGCGCCTGGCTGCCCGGCACCTACGACGCGGCCTCGGACACGGTGTTCATCGGCACCAGCAACGCCGCGCCCGATTTCTACGGCGACGCGCGCAAGGGCGACAATCTGTACACGGCCAGCCTGCTGGCGCTGGAGCCGAAAACGGGCAAGCTGAAATGGCACCGCCAGGAGATCCCGCACGACACCTTCGACTACGACGCGGCCTACGAGGCGCTGATCGTGAAGAAGGACGGCAAGGACGTCATCGTCCACTTGAACAAGAGCGGCTTCGTGTTCGTGATGGACAAGGCGGACGGCAAGCTGGAAAACGTGTGGCCGCTGAGCCAGACCTACAACTTCGTGAAGACCATCGATCCGAAAACCGGTGAGCTGATCGGCCGCAAGGCCATGCCGGCCGGCCAGGAGACCTTGTTGTGTCCCTACCTGCTGGGCACGCGCAGCTGGAACCCGGGCGCCTACAGCCCGAAGACCGGCCTGTGGTACACCAACGCCATGGAAGTGTGCCAGAAGGTGGTGCCGGCCAAGCAGGAGACCAAGGGCATGGGCATCGCCAGCCTGTACCTGGGCGTGGACAAGCTGGAAGCGGTACCGCCGCCGGACCGTCCCGCCGAAGGCCGGCTGGACGCGCGCGATCCGCTCACCGGCAAGCTGAAATGGAGCGTGAACTATGCCATTCCAGGCCTGGGCGGGGTGCTCACCACCGGCGGCGGCCTGGTGTTCAACGGCGACCCGTTCGGCTATGTGCACGCTTATGACGCGGACGACGGCAAGGAGCTGTGGAAGTTCCAGACCGGCTCCGGCATCCGCGCCGGCATCATCAGCTACGCCGTCAACGGCAAGCAGTACATCGCCGTGCCGAGCGGCTGGGGTTCATTGGCGCCGGGCTTCATGGCCAGCGCCTTCCCCAGGATCAAGGACCTGACCGGCGGCGCCGCGATGGTTGTTTTCGCGCTCGACTAGAACAGAGGAGATCGCCATGCACAACACCGCCATACCCATGCTGTTCCTGCTGTCCGGCCTGGCCTGGGCCGCGCCGCCGGCCAATTTCGACAGCCCCGCCGCGATTTCTGCGGGGCAGAAACGCTTCAACCAGAACTGTGTCTACTGCCACGGCAACGCCGGTTCCGGCGGCAAGGGGGCGCCGCTGCAAGGGCGCGACGACCTGCCGCCGCAATACTTGTTCGACACCATCAGCAACGGCAAGACGCGCGGCGCGCTGCAGATGCCGCCATGGAAGGAAGCGTTCTCTCCGCAGGAGATCTGGGAGCTGAGCGCCTACATTCATTCGCTGCGGGCGCCAGCGTCGACAGCGGCGCCTGCCCGCTAGGCCGGCGCCGGTCTCACGGCGTTGCCTGGCTGCGCGACACGTAGCGCAGCAGCAGTACGGCGGCTGCGGCCAGCAGGCCGGTCCACAGCAGCAGCAGGGCGGCGCGCGCCGGCAGAGCTGGCGCCGCCGCCAGCTGCGCCGATGCGCTGAAGCGCGGCACCTGGGCAAAGTCGCGGAAGCCGTAGCCGCCCAGGCAGGTCCTTGGGCAGGGATTGCGCTCGTCGCCCAGCGCGGCGCGCTGGATCTCGGCCTGGAAATAGTCGCGCAGCTGGCCGTGGTGCTGCTGTACTTCCGCGATGAAGCGCTGCTGGCGGGCGCTGTCGTTGCCGGCGATGTGGGCCAGCGCCTGGTAGGCCAGCGTCACCGGGCTGAAAAAGGCGGCGACACCGAACAGCGCGTCGCGGTTTCTGCGCGCGCTGTCGAACTTCTGCTCCACGCCGCGCATCGCGCTTTCCAGCTCCTGCGCCCGCTGGATGCGGGACACGCTGGATGACACCTTGTCCAGCGGCGTCTTTGATGGCTTCCATTCCGGATGGCTGTCATAGAAGCGCGCCAGGCTATTGAGTTTGTCAGCCGCCACGCGGTCGCCGGCGTCCCGCATCGCCTGCACATAGTATTCGCGGTTCGGCACGGGCGCGGCCAGCTGCACCCATGCGCTCAGCGCCCCGGGGATCACAATCGCGAATACCAGCCACGCGCCGGACACGGCGAACGCCGCGCTCATGCGGGTGGCGCAGACGGCGCAAATCGCCGTCGCCACCGCTGCCCAGAACGCCGAATAGGCCAGTACCACTGCCGACCATGCCGCCAGCGCGGAGCAACCCGCCACGGTGGCCGGCACCGCAGCCGACAACAGTGCCGCCGCCACGCAAAACAGCAGCAGCACCAGGGTTGCGGCCAGCGCCCGCGCGCCGGTTTGCACCAGCAGCAAGCGCAGCGGCGAAAGGCCCTGCAACTGCAGGCTGCGCAGGCGCCTGCTTTCGCGGTCCTGCGTCAATACGGACATGCAAAGCGACAGCAGGATCAGCGGCCACAGGTAGACCAGGAAGAACAACAGGTCGTAGCGTCCGGCAGCCAGCCGGCCCGGATGCTCGATTTCGGCGGCGGTCCGCACCGACTCCATCGATTCTGCGCGCACCCTGACGTATGCGGGCAATATGTCCGCCTGCGCGATGCCCAGCGCGGCGCCCGGTACGGCGGGCTTGGCCGCGAAGCCCACGTGTTCGCGGAAGGCATAGCCGCGGATGTCCACCGGCGTTCGATACCACTGCAGGACTGCGAACTCGCCGGCCTCCGGGTTGGCGAAGTAGCGCTCGGCCATCTGCCCGGCGCGCAAGCGCGCCTCGTGCTCCTGCCGCGCCGCATCGGCCCGCGCGGCCTGGCCCTGGCGTTCGAAGCGGCTGCCTTCGAACAGGCCGTAGCCTGCCAGCAGCAGGGCGGCTGCCAGCAGCAGCAAGGTGCCGCGCTCGCGCAGCTGCATCAGCAGGTCGTAGCGTATCAAGGCGAGGATCTGCTTCATCGCAAGCTCCCCTGGCGCAGGCGGCGTATGCCAAGGAAGGCCAGCAGCAGGCTGGCGCCCAGCGACGCCAGCAGCGGTAGCAGGTATTTCATCATCAGGTGACCCCATCGAACCGGTGCGTACAGGAAGTGGAAGGGCGGTATGCTGTTCCAGAGCTGCTCGTCGCCATCGTGCCGCTTGCCGTCGCGTTCGGGATGGCGGGTGATGGCGTCGTTGAGCACTGTCTGCATGCGGCGGCGCTGCTGCTCGGCGCTTGCGACGAACTCGAGGTGGCTGGCGGTGTCGCTGCCGGCCAGGTAGCTGGACAGCCCGGCGGCGGCGACGGCCGGGGAAATCCAGCCCGCCAGCGCGGCCGCGTCGCTCTGGCGCCGTAGCGCGTCGAACAGCCGGCCGTAGTGCTGGTCGAAGACCTTGTCGCCGTGCGCCTCGCCGCGCGCCAGGCTGATGCCTGCCCAGTTCACCGGCAGATCGCGCACGTCGCCCACCTTGTATTCCTTGAGCAACTGCTGCTTGTGCCGTTCGGCTTCCTCGGCATCGTCCGGCATGCCAAGGTCGGCATCGAGCGACTGGCGGAACTGCTGCATGCTGGGCAGCGGCGCCGCCGATTGCGCCAGTTCCACCGCCGCGCGCGGCAGCACCAGCGCCGTGGCTGCCCATAGTGCGATCAGCGCGGCCAGGCTGGCGCGCGTGCTGGCCGCCCATGCGGAAACCGCCGTGATGATGGCTGCCCAGGTGGCGAGGTACAACAGGTAGCCGGCGCCGAACAGCGCGCCGCGCAGGGCGCCGTCGGTAAACGGGTCTTGCGCGCCGCTTTGCCATTTGAGCAGCGCCACGGCGCCGCATGCCGGCAGCGCGATCTGCGCCGCCAGGCATACCAGCACGGCGGCGCGCGCCGCGCCGATCGCTCCCAGCGGCGCCGCGTTCACGCGCAGTGCAGCCAGGGTGCCGCGCTCGCGCTCGGCCGCGAACATGCCGTAGCCCAGAAAGATCATGGCCACCGGCGCCAGCACCTGCAGCAGCAGGGCCGGAGTCAGGCGGAACTGGCGGCCGGCATCAGGCTCGTCGCCCGCAGGGCGGTACACCAGCTCATTCTGCTTGTGCGCTTCGAGCCACACGCTGGAGCCCACGAAACGCTCCACGCCGGGGTCCAGCGCGGACAGCGCAGGCAGGGGCTTGAACACGTACACGCCGTAGTGCGCTGCCGAGTGCGGGTACTTCCTGCCCTGCTGCGACCAGCGCTGCTGTTCGGCCGTGCCGGCCACGTGGCGCGCTTCCAGCGTGTCTTGCAGGTCCAGCGCCGCCAGCGTGCCGGCGCACAGCGCGAGCACCATGCCCAGCCCGGCCACCAGCCACACGCGCCAGTCGCGGCGCCGTTCACGCCAGTCTGCCTGCCAGGCTCCGCCGAACGCGCGCCACCAGCGCAGCGGGCCGGCGGCGCCGGGTGCTTCAGGCCCGGCTGGCCAGGGTGTCGAGGTAGTTGCGTTCGAGTTCGCCAGCATTCAATTCTCCCAGGTTCCATTCACTAATCAGATGTCCGCCCACCAGCATGCCGCAGCGGTTGGCCAGTTCCTGCGCGCGGAACAGGTCGTGCGTCGCCATCAGCACGGCTGCGCCGTCGGCCGCGAGCGACCGTATCAAAGCGCCGAAGGACACGCTGGCTTCCGGGTCCAGGCCGGAGGTCGGCTCGTCCAGTACCAGCACCTGCGCGCCCTTGGCCAGCGCCATCACGATACCGACCTTTTGCCGCATGCCCTTCGAGTAGCCGTGCGCCTGGCGGTGCCACGCGTGCGCCGGCAGGCCGGCACGTTCCAGCAACTGCTCGACGCGGGCGCGCGACGGCACCTGTCCCAGCAGCCGCATGAAGAATTCCACGTTCTCGGCGCCGGTCAGCTTGTCGTACAGCGCCACGTTCTCGGCAATGTAGGCGGCGTGGCGCACCGCGGCTTCGGCCGCAGGCAGCGGCGAGCCGGCCAGCGCGATGCTGCCGCCGTCGGGCCGTACGAAGCCGAGCAGGCAGCCTATGGTGGTCGACTTGCCGGCGCCGTTCGGCCCCAGCAGGGCGTAAATCTCGCCGGCGGCGACATGGAGGTTGAGATGGTCCACGACCGTACGGCCTGCATAGCGCTTGGTCAGTTGTTCGATGCGTATCATCGGAAAGTCCTTGTTGATATGCTTGCTAAAAGGCGTAGCGCGCTTCGGCGAAGAGCGTGCGGCCGGGGAAGGGATGCGACTGGTAGGCGCGGTAGTCGTTCAGGTTGTCCACGCCCACGGACAGCTCGGCGCCGGGCGCGGGACGCAGCAGCAGCCGCACATCCAGCTGCTTCTGGCGCGACAGGCCGCCGTACACGTCCGGGTTGATGTCCGTGTTGTTGATCTCGTTGAACTGGCGGCCGGAGTAGCGCCAGGTGGCCGCCAGGCTCCACGACTGCAGCGGCGCGTACAGCAGCGTGGTGGCGGAGCGCACGTGCGGCACGCGCACCCAGCGTTTGCCCAGCGACGGCTGATAGGCTGCGTTCTCCAGGATGACCGACTTGCTGAAGCCGATGTTGGCGTCCAGGCTCAGTCCACGGATGCCCAGCCGGTCGGCCGTGCCGGCCAGTTCCAGTCCCCGCGTGCGCACCCGGCCCACGTTCTGCGTGCTGGCCACGTTGGGGAACACAGTCAGGTCCAGCTGGGTCCAGATGGTGTGGCGCACGTCGTCCTGGAAGGCGCTGGCGCGCAGGCTGCCGTCCGCGAAGCGTTGTTCGGCGCGCAGTTCCAGCGCTGTTGAGCGTTCCGGCTTCAGCGTGGGGTCGCTGACGACGATGGCAGGTCCGGACTGCGTGCCCTGGAATAGTTCGGCCACCGTCGCGAAGCGTGTGCCCCGTCCGGCCGACAAGCGCAGGTCCAGGCCGTTCGCCGCGCTCCAGGCCAGCGACAGCTTGGGCGACCAGGCGTGCTCGCGGCGCGGCGCGTAGTTTTCTGCCGGGCCCGGCGTGAAGCGCTGAACGCCGTCCGAGGCTTCCCATTTTTCCGCGCGCAGGCCGAAGGTCGCGGCCCAGCCGGGGAGGAAGCGCCACGCGTCCTGCGCGTAGGCCCCCAGCAACTGCGTGGCGCCCCCCACGAACTGGGTCTCGGCACCGGCCACGCTGCGCCAGTCAGGCAGGCTGCGCGAAGCCTGGCGCAGCGCATAGTCGCTGGCGTGCAGGCCGAAGGTCAGCGCGTGACCGCCTCCGGTCCAGTCTCCCGGCACCGGCGTATAGCGCGCCTGCAGCTCCAGCGAGCGGAAACCCGTGCCGCCGCGCTGCACGGCCGTTCCGGCGCCGCCGGCAGGCGCGAACGGATCGGCCACGCCCGCGTTGCGCTGGGTGTCGTCGAGGATTTTGTAGCGGCTCAGCACTGCCGAGCCGTTCCAGCCGGTCTTGCGTCCGGTTTTCAGCGTGAAGCCGCCCTGCAGGTGGCGTTCCTCGCGCAGGAAGGGGGCGAAGGCGCCGGCCGGGATGTTGAAGACGTTGGCGCCGTCGCTCACGCGTCCGGACCAGACAGTATTGCCGGCTGCATCCCGCAGCAGGCTGGCATTGCTGTTTTCCGAATCGTTGCGCCACCAGGCGAGGAAAGCTTCCGCGCTCAGGCTGGCGCCGAAGTCGTAGCCCAGGCTGGTCTTCACCGTGTCCTGGCGCGTGTGGTCGATGGCCCCGGCGTTGGCGCCGAACACGGCGCGCCGCAGACCGGCGGGTGCGGTGTCGTACACCACGCCGCTCACCGGCGTGGCGGGGCCGCTGCCGGCTGCCGGGAAAGCGCCGGCGGCGTTGGCGTTGACGGCGTAGTACTGCATCGGCTGGCTGGTGGAATCCTGGTGGTTCACCATCAGCTTGTACCAGAGGCCGGAGGCCAGGCGGTCGCCGATCAGGGCCGAGGCCTGGTAGTTGTGGTAGCGGTCCTTCAGGCCGTAATTGTCGTATTCCTGCACCTGGGTGGCGACGCGCGCCGAGCCGCTGAAGGCGGTGGGCTTGCTGGTTGTGATGGCGATGGTGGTGCCGATCGAATTGCCGGGATAGACGGCGGAGAAGGGCCCCTGGAGCACATCGATGCGTGCCATCTCTTCCGGCGCGACCATGTTCCAGCGCGGGGCGTCGAAACGGCCGAGGAAGTTCGACAGCAGGTAGCCGTCCATCAGCACCAGCGCGCGCGGCGCCTGCGACGTGGAGAAGCTGCGCCCGCCAACCAGCGCGTTGCGGTCGCCGCTGTAGCGCTTGCGGATGGTCAGGCTGGGCAGGTTGCGCAGCGCGTCCTCAGGATTGAAGATGTTTTGCTGCTGGCGCAGCTCTTCCTGGGTCTTGCCGATGGCATAGGCAGGCAGGCCGGCGGCGGGCGGCGTGCTGCCTGCGCTGATGACGATGCTTTGCATGGCGGCCGCGCCGGCTGTGCCGGCTGGCGGGCCGTCGGCTTCCTCCGCGTGGGCCGGCAGGCAGCAGGCCAGGCCGAGCGAGATGGAGGTGGCCAGTGGGCTTCTTGAGATGGGCATGGGTGGAGTCGCGAATAGGTTATTGGTAGCCGGTTTGCATCTATGCTGCAAATGCAACAGGATTGCAATAATATTGCGGCGCGGCCGTTAACGCAACTCAATTGCAATAAAAACTGCAATGCGAATTGCGCCGGCCCGGCCGGCCCGGCGCCCAATGCTGCCTCAGCGCAGCGTCATCAGGCGGTAGACCTGATCGGCCAGGGCGCGCACTTCCTGCGAATCGGGGTTGCGCGGGCGCGGCAGCCGGACCGCGATGTCGTGGCTTATCCGGCCCGGATCGCTGGACAGGATGACGATGCGGTCCGCCATCATCACCGCTTCGGCGATGTTGTGCGACACCACCAGCATGCCGCGCGTGGGGATGCGGCCGCTGTCCCACAGCTCCAGGATGTCGTTGCGCAGGGTCTCGGCGGTGAGCACGTCCAGCGCGGAAAAGGCCTCGTCCATCAGCAGCAGATCCGGATTGGTGACCAGCGCGCGCGCGATGCCCACGCGCTGGCGCATGCCTCCCGACAGTTCGCGCGGCAGCGTGCCGCCGCAGCCGGCCAGGCCGATTCGTTCGAGCATCGCGCCGGCGCGGTGTGCGCGCTCGGCAGGCGGCACGCCCTGCGCCTCCAGGCCCAGTTCCACGTTCTGTTGCACCGTCAGCCAGGGGAACAGGGCGAAGGACTGGAACACCATCGCCACGCCGCTGGCCGGACCGCTAATGCGCGTCCCGCGATAGACCGCGCTGCCCTGGTCGGCCGCCGCCAGCCCCGCCATGATGCGCAGCAGCGTGGACTTGCCGCAGCCGGACTTGCCCAGCAGCGTCACGATTTCGCCGTCGCGCAGCGCAAAGTTGACGCTGTCCAGGATGACGCGCGGCGCGCCGTCCGCTTGCTTGAAAGTCTTGCCGACGCCGGTCAGCTCCATCAGGATATTTTCAGCCATGCCAGTTCCTCGTTCGATCAACCCAGTGCACGCTCTTCGGCCAGCCGGTACAGGCGGTTCCAGAAGAATCGGTTCAACAACATCACATACGCGCACATCACGCCGATGCCCAGCGCGGTGCGATGGAAGTCGCCCGCGTCGGTCATCTGCTTGATGTAGCTGCCCAGGCCATCGGCCGCCAGCGTGGTGCGGCCCCAGCTGACGTACTCCGCCACGATGCTGGCGTTCCAGCAGCCGCCGCAGGCGGTGATGGCGCCTGTCAGGTAGGCGGGAAATACGGCCGGCAGATAGAAGCGCTTCCATTTCAGCCAGCCCTTCAAGCCCAGGTTGCCGGCCGCCAGCCGCAGCTCGTCCGGCATGGTGGAGGCGGCCGCCACCACGTTGAACAGGATGTACCATTGCGTGCCGAATACCATCAAAGGGCTGAGCCAGATATTGGGATTCAGCCTGTAGGCCAGCATCACGCAGACCGCCACCGGGAACAGCAGGTTGACCGGGAAGGCGGCCAGGAACTGGGCCGCCACCTGCATGCGTTGCGCCCAGCGCGGCCGCAGGCCTATCCACACCGCCGCCGGCACCCACAGCAGCGACGCCAGCGCGATCAGCACCATCACCCGCAACAGCGTGATCAGGCCGAGCCAGCCGACGTGCGCCACCTCCGGCCATCCCGCCCCGGCGCTGACGGACAGGGCCAGCCGCCAGGCCGCCAGCAGCATGGCCGCGTCGAGGATGCGCAGCGCATGGCGGCGGTAGCGGGACAGCCGGCCCGGACGGCCGGGGCGGGCCTGCCGCGGGGCTGCGACGCCGCCATCGCCCGCCGGTGCGGCCGCGCTGCCGCTCCAGGGGCCGGGTGGGGGCACGCCGTGCGCGCCGGTGGCCGGCCTGCCGGCAAACCAGCCCGGCGCGCCTTGCATGCGGCGCCTGCCATGGTCCGCCAGCCGGCGCAGCCAGCGGCTGCGTCGGACCCAGTCCAGCAGCCAGGAATGTTGCGCGGTGTCGCCCTGCGTGCCCTCGAAGCGGAACTTGTCCGCCCAGGCCAGCAGGGGCCGGAAGACCAACTGGTCGGCCAGCACGATCCCGGCCAGCATGGCGGCGATGGCCAGCGCGATGGCGCGGCCGTTGCCGGTTTCGATGGCTTGCGCGATATAGGCCCCGACGCCAGGCAGCTTGATATCCCGGCCCGCCACCGAGATGGCTTCCGCCGCCACCAGGAAGAACCAGCCGCCGGACACGGACATCATCATGTTCCACAGCAGGGCGGGGGTGGCGTGCGGCAGTTCCAGGCGCCAGAAGCGCTGCCAGCCGGACAGGCCGAACACGCGCGCGGCTTCGTCCAGTTCGGGCGGCACGCTGCGGATGGACTGGTACAGGCTGAAGGCCATGTTCCAGGCCTGCGAGGTGAAGATGGCGAAAATGGCCGCGCATTCCACGCCCAGCAGGTTGCCGGGAAACAGGGCGATGAAGGGCGCGACGGCGATCGCCTGGAAGCCCAGGATGGGCACCGACTGCAGCACGTCGAGCAGCGGCAGCAGCACCCTGCCGGCGGCGCGGTACTTGGCCGCCACCGGGGCGTACACGAAGGCGAACAGCAGCGAGCAGCCGAGCGCGATGAACATGCGCAGCATGGTGCGCAGCAGGTAGTAGGGCAGACGGGCGCCGTCCAGCGACATGGCGCCGGCATGCCCGAGGGCGAAGGGGCGCGCCATGCGCATGGCGCCGAAACCGGCGGCGGCCAGCACGGCCAGCACCAGCGGCAGCAGCAGCCAGTCCCAGCGGTTGGGGCCGGCCAAGGCCAGGGCCGGCGCGGCGCGGCGAGGGTTGAACAGGGTGTACATCGGCATTCCCGGTACTGGCTGCGCGAGGCAGCCGGGTTCCAGCCGCGTGCGCCCCAGGCGCGCGCCGGCCACGGCGATGCGGGCGCCGCAGCGCGCAGGACGGGCCGTGCGCGCCGCAAGGGCTGCATGCAATCAATTTGTGCGTGGGGAATGTCCTGCACCGGAAGGCTTCCGGGCGGGATAGACACCATCATCCGCCGGTGGCAGATGACGGCAGGGAAAGCCTGCGTTATCTTGCCGGGGCGGGGCCAGGGCATGCCTGGCTACAACTGCCACTCGAACAAGTGCCCATGAGGGGACTCCATAAAATGCGAATGAGCGGCAGTGTATTTGGCAACTTGCGCCTGGTCAATACGGTCAGCGCTGCCCTAAGGCCATTCTAAGGCAGCGCCGACGGGGCGCACTGTTGCGTTCTGCCCAATCGGTGTCCTGAACAAGCGCATAATTGCAGAACGGAACCTGCGGTCTGCAAGGAAATGTTTATAATCTTTTCAGAATAGCCACCGACAGAGACAGGCCATGCCGACCCGTGCCCGCCGCAGCATCCTCCTGCCCCTCGTACTTGCCGCCGCGGCAACGGCCAGCGCCGAAGCCCTGCCGGAAGACGACCTGGCCGACCTGTCAATAGAACAGCTAAGCAATATCGTCATCAACTCCGTATCGCGCCAGGATGAACGCCTGAGCAATGCGGCTGCCTCGGTTTTCATCCTCACCGGTAGCGAGCTGCGCCGCAGTGGCGTGCGCACGCTGCCGGAGGCACTGCGCCTGGCGCCTAACCTGCAGGTGGCGCGGGTCGATGCGCGTAACTATGCGGTCACCGCGCGCGGCTTCAACGGCGCCTTCGCCAATAAGCTGCTGGTGCTGATCGACGGGCGCAGCATCTACACGCCGCTGTTTTCCGGCGTGTTCTGGGACGCGCAGGACGTGGTGATGGAGGATGTCGAGCGCATCGAGGTCATCAGCGGCGCCGGCGCCACCATCTGGGGCGTCAACGCGGTCAACGGTGTGATCAACATCATCACGCGCTCGGCCAAGGACACCCAGGGCGGCCTGGTGAGCGCGGCGGCCGGCGCGCGCGAGCATGACGGCACGGCGCGCTACGGCGCACGCACGGACAACGGCAGCCACTATCGCCTTTACGCGCGCTATATGGATGTGGACGACACCGTATCGGAGGCCGGCGTCAATACGCGCACCGGCATGCGCCGCCGCCAGGCCGGCTTCCGCGCCGACATGGATCTGCTACAGGGCGGTCTTATGATGGCGGGCAACGCCTACCAGGGCGCGCTTGGCCAGGCCGGCACGCGCGACATCCGTATTTCCGGCGCCAACCTGGTGAATCGCTACACCCGCAAGCTGGCTGACGATTCGGACCTGCGCTTGCAGCTGGTGCTGGACCACACCGAGCGCAACCAGCCAGGTAACTTCATCGAGCGGCTGGACACGGTGGAACTGGAGGCCCAGCACGGCGTGCGTTTCGGCGGTGTGCACAGCCTGGTTTGGGGCGGGGGCTACCGCCACAGCTGGGACGATGTGACGCCGATCGGCTTCGCTTTCCGCCCGGACAAGCTGGCCATGCACTGGGGGAATGTGTTCGCGCAGGACGAAATCGCCGTGACGCCGCGGCTGAAGCTGACTGCCGGCATCAAAGTGGAACACAACAATTACACCGGCGCCGAGGTGCTGCCCAGCGTGCGCATGGCGTGGACGCCGGATGCGCGCCAGCTGCTGTGGGCCAGCCTGGCGCGCACTGTGCGCGCGCCGTCGCGCGTGGACCGGGACTGGTATGCGCCCGCCACGCCGCTGATGATCGCCGGCCAGCCACGCTTCCTGGTGGGCGGCGGCAAGACCTTCGAGTCCGAGGTGGCCAACGTGGCCGAGCTGGGTTACCGGGCGCAGCCGGGGGCGCGCTGGAGCTATTCCGGCACGCTGTTTTACGGCGACTATGACAAGCTGCGTACGGCCGAGCCGCAGCCGGTGCTGGGTTTCGAGTTCTACAACCTGGGCAAGGCCACCACGCGCGGCCTGGAACTGTGGGGCCGCTGGCAAGCCATGCCGGCCTGGCGCGTGAGCGCCGGGCTGACCGCGCAAAAGGTCAAGCTGGGCCTGCGGCCGGGCAGCCGCGACAGCGTGTCGAACAGCCTGTTCCTCGCCAACGATCCGCGCCTGAACTGGCAGGTGCGCTCATCCTGGGATGTGTCGGACGCGCAGCAGCTGGACCTGACGCTGCGCTACAATGGCAAGTTGCCGCACCCGGTGGTGCCCTCCTATTATGAAATGGACGCGCAGTGGCTGTGGCGTGTGCGGCCGGAGCTGGAGGTGGCGCTGATCGGCCAGAACCTGCTGCACGCCAGACACCCGGAATGGGCCGCCGCGCCGACGCGCAGCGTTTACGAACGTAGCGCATTGCTGAAAGTGACATGGCGATTCTGATCTCCGTCGGCGCCGCCGGTCCCCTGGCGCTGGCGCCGCGCCGCCCCTGGGCCGAATTCGCGTATGCGCGCTGGCTGGTGCTGGCGTGCCACCTGTGCCTGGCGCTGAGCTGCCTGGCCGGGGGCGCCGACGCGCCGCTGGCGGCCCCGGGCAACGTCGAGCGCAACGTGAAGGCCGCCTTCCTGTATAAATTCCTGGGTTACGTCGAGTTCGGCAATGGGCAGGACGCCGCCGGCCCGCTGACAGTGGGGGTGGTGGGAGCGGAGGATATCGCCGCCGAGCTGGCGCGCATCACTGCCGGCCGCATGGTGGGCGCGCGCGCGGTGACGGTGCGCCAGGTGCGCGAAGGCGAGCCGCTGACCGGCTTGCACATGGTGTTCATCGACAGCGATGTGGAGCGCCCGCTGGCGCTGCTGCGCGCCGCCCAGCAGGCCGGCGTGCTGACCGTGACCGATGCCGAGGACGGCCTGCAGCAGGGCAGCGTCATCAATTTCCGCCTGGTGGAAGACCGGGTGCGCTTCGAAGTGTCGATGCCGGCCGCGGAGAAGAGCCATCTCAAGCTCAGCTCGCGCCTGCTGTCGGTGGCCTACCATGTGAAAAAAGGCGGTTCATGATGCTAGCGCGCCTGAAGCCAGGCACGGTGCGCGGCAAGCTGATCCTGATGGCCCTGGCCACCACCTTCGTGGCGCTGATGGCCTCGTCGGCGGCCATGCTGCTGTACGACCTGGATTCCTTCCAGCAGTACTGGGTGGACGACATGACCACCCAGGCCGAGATCGTGGCGGCGGTCAGCACCAGCGCACTCAGCTTCAACGACCAGACGGCCGCGCGGCAGAACCTGTCGCTGCTGCGGGTGCGGCCGCAAATCCAGGCCGGCGCCATCTACGACGCCAACGGCAAGCTGTTCGCGGCCTATGCCCAGTCGCTGGAGGACACGCCGGTATTCCCGGGCCAGCCGGGCCGGCTGGGCTATGCCATAGAAAGCGGCCGCCTGGTGGTAAACCACCCCATCGTGGAAAACGGCGAGATGATAGGCACGGTCTACCTGAGCGCGCGCTACCGGCTGATCGAGCGGGTGCGCAGCTACGCCGCCATCCTCGGCGGCGTGATGGTGCTCAGCCTGCTGCTGGCGGCGCTGGTGGCGAGCCGGCTGCAGCGCGGCATCACGCAGCCGCTGGCGGCGGTAACCGGGGTGGCGCGGGAAGTGATGCAAAAGCGCGATTTCAGCCTGCGCGTGCCGCTCTCCGGCAGCGGCGAGATCGGCACCCTGGTGGCCGCCTTCAACAACATGCTGGCTGAAGTGGGGCGGCGCGCCTACGCGCTGCAGGAGGCAAACCAGACGCTGGAGCGCGAGATGGCGGTGCGCCAGGGCGCCGAACGCGCGCTGCTGCTGGCGGACCGGCGCAAGGACGAATTCCTGGCCACCTTGGCGCACGAGCTGCGCAATCCGCTGGCGCCCATCCGCACCGGGCTGGACATCCTGCGCGTGAACCCGGACGACCTGGCGGCGGGCAGCCGGGCGCGCGTCATCATGGAACGCCAGCTGAAACAGATGGTGCGGCTGGTGGACGATTTACTGGACGTATCGCGCATCAACACCGGCAAGCTGGCGATACAGCGCGCGCCGCTGCCGCTGCATGCGGTGGTGAACGACGCGCTGGAGCTGGTGCGGCCCTACCTGGCCTCCCTCGGCCACCAGCTGGAGGTGGAGTTGCCGCCGCCGCCAGTCTACATCGATGGCGACGCCACGCGGCTGGCGCAGGTCCTGTCCAATTTGCTGAACAACGCCGCCAAGTACACCGACCGGGGCGGCCGGCTGTCGCTGCGGGCGGCACTGGAGGACGGCGTGCTGCGCATCCGCGTGCGCGACAACGGCATCGGCATCGCGCCGCACATGCTGGGCGAGATCTTCGACATGTTCGTGCAGGCCGACACCTCGCTGGAGCGCAGCACGGCCGGGCTGGGCGTGGGCCTGTCGCTGGCGCGCAAGCTGGCCGAGCTGCATGGCGGCAGCATCGTGGCCGCCAGCGCCGGGCTCGGGCAGGGCAGCGAATTTACCGTCACGCTGCCGCTGCTGGCGGCGCCGCCGGACAGCGCCACGGCGGCGCCGCGCGCCGGCGGCGAACGCCCGGCGTACCGCATCTTGCTGGTGGATGACAATACCGACTTCATCGACAGCATCGGCGGCCTGTTGCGGGCCGCCGGGCACACGGTGCGGGTCTGCCACGACGGCATGCAGGCGCTGGAGGTGGCCGACCTGTTCGCGCCGGACTTCGCCTTCCTCGACATCGGCCTGCCGCAGCTCAACGGCTACGACCTGGCGCGTGCGCTGCGGCGCCTGCCGGGCATGCGCGCCACCACGCTGGTGGCCGTCACCGGCTGGGGCCAGCAGAAGGACAGGCAACTGGCGTTCGAGGCCGGGTTCCAGAGCCACCTGGTGAAGCCGGTGGGTTTCGAGCAAATCCTGGCGATCCTGGACGGCGAAAAATGCGGTTGCTAAAGTTTGTTAATTCATCAATACTGGCGTTTTGGTATTTTCACAACTTCGACCCTCAACCCGCCCATGCTGACAAAATCCCTGTGTGCCGCCTTGCTGACGCTGCTTTCCCTGCAAGGCGCCGCCGCCGCCGAACTGCCTTCATACCCCTTCATTCACGCGCGCGGCACCGGTTTCATGTACGTGGCGCCCGACCAGGGCGAAATCGATTTCGACGTCTCGGCCTTTGACGCGAACGCGGAGGCGGCGGTGGCCGTGGTCCAGCAGCGCGTGCTGGAAATCCGCGCGCTGCTGGCCGAGCAGGGCGTGCCCGACGCCGACGTGGACGTGCGCGACATGCGGCGCCAGATCCGCAAGGCCAGCGTCACCGCATCGGACCCGGAATACGATATCAAGTGCTCGCTCCACATCGTGGTGCGCGACCTGGGCAAATGGCGCGACATCATGATGCCGCTGCTGAAAAAGCAGAACCTGGACTCCTTCGCCGCCACTTTCAGCCTGAAGGAGCGCGCCACGGTGGAGGCCGAACTGATGGGGCATGCGGTGCGCGAAGCGACCGCCAAGGCGGACGCCATGGCCAAGGGCTTCGGCAAGCGCGTGGGCCCGGTGGCCGGCGTGTCGTCGGACGAGATCAAGAACCTGACGCGCTCGATCGGCCTGGCGCCGGCCGACTGGCCGCGCAACAGCAGCAGCGCCAACACCAAGCGCAACGAGCAGGACCCGGCGGATTTGCTGATGGTGAGTGCGCTGAAGATGTCGCAGTCGGTCGATGTCCTGTTCCGCTTCAAGTAATCCGGTAGGGCTGCGGCAGGGCGGCGCCGCGCTGCTCGGGCTGGCGCTGGCGTTCTGCCTGTCCGGCTGTTCGGGCGGCATGGCGCTCTTGCGCGGCCTGGGTGGCCAAGGCGCCAATTGGGGGCAGCGTGTCCCCGGCGGGGCGCTGGACGCGCCGCCGCCGGCCGTCTTGCCGGGCCTGGCGGCGGCGTCCGGCGCGGCGGGCCGCCAGCCTGATCTACCCGCAGCCGGCATGGTGGCCAGCTGGATCACCAGCGGCGACCAGTCCCGCCTGCTGCAACGCCAGCCGGACGCGCCGCTGGCTGCGCTGCCGCGCGCGCTCACGCCCTGGTCGCCCGGGGTGGTAACGGCCGGCCGGTTGCCGGCCCCGCCGCGCGCCATCGAGATCGCCACCGGCGCCGCCGCGCGCCGCCAGCAGATGGCCGGTTTTGGCGCGGCGCTCAGTGCTTCCTCGGCCTGGCTGCTGGCGGAACGGCTTGACGCCACGCAGCGCCGGGCCCTGCTGACCGAGCTGTTCGGCCCCGCCCCCGGCATCGCGCTCAGCGTGGCGCGCCTGCCGCTGGGCGCCGGCGAATTCGCCCGCAGCCAGTACAGCTACAACGACCTGCCTGCCGGCCAGAGCGACGACGGCCTGGCCCAATTCTCGATCGAACCCGACCGTGCCTATCTGGTGCCGCTGGCGCAGGACGCGCTGGCGCACAATCCGGCGCTGGAACTGATCGCCAGCCCCTACAGCGCGCCGGGATGGATGAAAACCAGCGGCAGCCTGCTGCAAGGCGCCTTGAAACCCGACGCCTTCGATGCCTACGCGCGCTACCTGAAACGCTATGTCGACGTGTATCTGGAAGAGGGTATCGCCATCCACGCCATCACGCTGCAGAGCGACCCCGCCGGCGGGCCGGCCGATGCACCCGCGATGCGCCTGGACGACGCCGCCCGCGCGCAATTGATCGGCAAGCACCTCGGTCCGCTGCTGGAGGACGAAGGCCCGCTGCTACTGGAATGGGACGGCAACCGGGACACGCCGCAAGCCCCGCTCAAGGTATTGCAGGACAAGGTCGCAGGCCCGTACGTGGCTGGCGTGGCCTGGCACTGCTATGCCGGCAGCGCCGATGCGCAGGGCGCGGTGGCCGCCGCCCATCCCGGCAAGTCCAGCTACCTCACCGAATGCTCCGGCGGCGCCTGGGCGCCCGCCTGGCGCGACAACCTGACCCATTTCGGCCGCACGCTGGTGCAAGCGGCCACGCGCGGCGCGGCCAACGGCATCCTGTTCGGCAACCTGGCGCTCGACGAGCAGGGCGGCCCGCGCATCGGCGGCTGCCGTGGCTGCCGCGGCGTGGTCACGGTGGACGAGGGCGGCAATGTCACCCGCAATCCCGAGTACTATGCGCTGGCCCACGCCAGCCGTTTCGTGCGTCCCGGCGCGTGGCGCCTGGACAGCGGTGGCGGCAATCTCGGCCAGGACGGCATCGACAGCGCCGCCTTTGAAAACCGCGACGGCACCCTGGTGCTGGTGGCCGTCAACTCCGGCGCCGAAGCGCGCACCGTCACGGTGCGCGCCGCCGCGCAAAGCTACTCCGCCAGCCTGCCGCCGGCCAGCCTGGCCACCTACGTCTGGCGGCCCCAACCCTAGGCTTGCGGCACAGCGGCAAGCGGCGATTCGGCGTAGAATCGGCGCTTAGCCCAGAGGAGCGCCATGCTGTTCGATTTGACCGACCTACGCCTGTTCATCCACATCGCCGAACTGAAAAGCCTCACCCGCAGTGCCGAGCGCATGCACATGTCGCTGGCGGCGGCCAGCAACCGGGTCAAGGAACTGGAGGCGCGCTTCGGCACGCGGCTGCTGTACCGCGAAAACAAGGGTGTGCAGCTGTCGCCGGCCGGCGAAACGCTGCTGGCGCACGCGCAGCAGTTCATGCAGCTGGTGGAACGCCTGAAAAGCGAGATGCAGCAATACAACAATGGCATCAAGGGCCATATCCGCATCTTCGCCAACACCACCGCCGTCACCGAATTCATGCCGGAGGTGCTGGGCCGCTTCCTCGGCGTGCATCCGCAGGTGAATGTGGCGCTGGAGGAGCGTCTCAACCAGGACATCATACGCGGCGTACAGGAGGGCACGGCCGATATCGGCATCGCGGCCGGGCCGGTGCAGGGGGCGGGGCTGGAGATCATCCCTTTTTCAACCGACCGCCTGGTGCTGGCAACGGCGCCGGACCATCCGCTGGCGGCGCGCGCCCAGATCGGCTTTGCCGAAACGCTGGACTACCAGCACATCGGCCTGCACGAAGGCAGCACCTTGCAGCACTTCCTGGCGCGCGCGGCCAGCGAAGCCGGGCAGCGGCTGCAACTGCGCATCCAGGTGCGCGGCTTCGAGGCCATGTGCCGCATGGTGGAGAACAACGTGGGGATCGCCATCCTGCCGCATTCCTCGGCGCTGCGCTTGAGCCGGGGCATGAAGCTGGCGCTGGTGGAGTTGACGGAACCGTGGGCGGTGCGCGAGCGCAGCGTGGTGGTCCAGAAGCTCGACGCACTGCCGCTGTACGCGCGCGAGCTGGTGGATTTCATTTGCAGCATGGAGGCGGCGTAGGCCGCCCGCCGTCCCGCGCGCGCCTTACTTGCCTTCGACAGCTGCCGCTTCCCGGTTGAAGGTGGCGATCAAATCCTTGCCGATGCGCTCTTCCATGGTTTTCTGCACCGGCAGCAGGGCGGCGCGCCAGGCTGCCTTTTCCTGCGGCGTGAGCGTGTAGACTTCGGTCTTGCCTGACTTGCGGATGGCGTCCATGGCGGCATCGTTTTCCTTCTGCGCGATGTCGTTGGCGTATTTGGTCGCTTCCTTCATGGCGCTGTCCAGCGTGCTGCGGATGTCGGCCGGCAGCGCATCCCAGAACTTCTTGTTCACGATGACGGCGTAGCCGATGTAGCCATGGTCGGAGACGGTCAGGTGCTTCTGCACCTCGTGCACCTTCTGCGTGTAGATGTTGGATGGCGTGTTCTCGCTGCCATCCACCACGCCGGTCTGCATGGCCTGGTACACCTCGGAGAAGGCCAGCACCTGCGGGTTGGCGCCCAGCGCCCGCATCTGCGCGTCGAGCACCTTGGACGACTGGATGCGCATCTTGGTGCCCTTGAAGTCGGCCGGCGTGCGCAGCGGCTTGTTGGCCGTCATTTCCTTGAAGCCATTGTCCCAGAACGCCAGCCCGACGATACCCTTGGACTCCAGCTTTTTCAGCAGCGATTTGCCGACCGGGCCGTCATTCACGCGCGCCAGCGCCGCTTTGCTGGGCAGGATGTAAGGCAGGTCGTAGACCTCGAACTCCTTCACGCCCAGCGGCCCGAACTTGGACAGCGACGGCGCCAGCATCTGCACCGATCCCAGCTGCAATGCCTCCAGTTCTTCCTTGTCCTTGTACAGCTGGCTGTTCGGATACAGCTCGACTTTCACCCGTCCCTTGGTGGCAGCCTCGGCCAGCTCCTTGAACTTTTGTGCGCCTTTGCCTTTCGGCGTGTCGGCGGCCACCACGTGGCTGAATTTGATGACGATGGGGTTTTGCGCGTAAGCGCTGGCCGCAAATACAGTCACGGCGGCGAACAGCAGGGATTGCAGTTTCATGGTGTCTCCAGGCGGTGAGGGGCTCTTGCCGGCCCCTTGCGGGTTTTGATACGGTTAATGCAGATTCTTTCGCGCCGCCTCGGAGGCGATGCGCTGCGCCAGCAGCAGCACTGGCTTGTCTATCATCTTGCCGTCGACGGCCACGGCGGCGCCGCGCGCGCCCTCGGCGGCGGACAGCACGCGCTGCGCCCAGGCCACTTCCTCGCCGGAGGGCAGGAAGGCGCGGTTGACCGCCTCCAGCTGGTCCGGGTGGATGCACAGCTTGCCGCCAAAGCCCAGCCGGTGCGCATAACGCGCGTCATCCTCGGTGGCGGCGCCGTCAATGGCGGCGGTGATGCCGTCTACCGGCGGGCGCAGGCCGGCCAGGCGCGACGCCAGCACAATCTGCGAGCGGAAATAGAGCAGCTCGTCGCGCTCGCCGTGGATGCCCATGTCCAGCTTGAAGTCGATGGACCCGAACATCAGGCGCTGCACGCGCGGCGCGGAGACGATCTGGTTCATATTGGCGAAGCCCTGCGCAGTTTCGATCAGCGGGAACAGCGGCGCGCTGGACGAGGCGCTGGCCACGTCGGCCACCCGTTCGGCCTTGGGCAGCACGATACCGGCAATGCCGGGGCGGTGGCACAGGATCAGATCGTCCCCGAAGCAGCCCGAGTTCACGCAGTTCACGCGCACCAGCACCGGCACGTGCGGGGCGCGGCCTTCAGGGCTGGACAGCCAGTTTTCCAGCGCGTCGCGCGCCGCGCCCTTGGCGCTGGGCGCGACTGCGTCCTCGAGATCGATGATGACCGCGTCCGCCCCCGAGGCGCAGGCCTTGGCGTAGCGGTCCGGCCGGTCGCCGGGCACGAACAGGAAGGAATGGGCCAGGGCCAGCCTGGCGTCGGGTGGGGCAGCATGTACGGCAGTGCTCATAAGAGGTCTCCCATAATATTGATGCGGCTTATAGTCCAGATTTTGTCGGCCAGGGCGGCCATGTCGGCCGGCGTGGCGGCCCCGCTGAAGGCGGCCAGACGCGCGGCTTTGTCTTCCAGTTCGGTGCGGCTCAGGGTATTGCCGGGGTCTCCTTTGGGTTCGTCGACGCGGCCGTGCAGCGTGCGGCCATCCGTGGTGCTCACGGTGACCTTGCCTATCCAGCGCGCCGGGTAGGCCTGGTCCACCTCTTTGTCGAGCATCATGTGTACTTTGCCACGGAATTCGGCAACGCGCTGGGTATTGAAGCTGGCGTCGAATTCGGTCAAGCCGGCGCTGCCGAATTCGGCGATCAGGCCCAGCACGGTGCCCATGGAGAACTTGGCCTGGTGCACGGTTTGCGGGTCGACCACGGGGCCGAGCACGTCGATGGCGCCCTGGTGCACGTGACAGTCAACGCGGGCGATCTGGTCCGGCGCCAGGCCATGGCCGCGCATCACCTGCTGCAGCGCGTCGGCGGCCGGATGGGTGTGGCGGCAGCTGGCATGGAACTTGAACGAGGTTTCGGCCAGCGTCCAGCGGAAACCGAGGCGGTCGATCAGCTTGGCCGGGTCGGCGTCGCGCGTCATGCCGGCGCCCATGCCTTGCGCGCCTTCCAGGATGCGCCGCGCGCCGGTGAAGCCGGCCTGGGCCAGGTAGGCCGACATCAGGCCGTCGCTGGCGGCTTTGGCGGTGTGCAGCTGCTTGGAGTCGGCCGCGTCGCGCAGGAATTCCCACAGGCCGGCGGCTTGCGTGCCGGCCGAGCCGAAGGCGTGCAGCATCTGCTCCGGCGTGAGGTTGAGCAGGCGGCCCGCCGCCGCAGCGGCGGCGATGGTGCCGGCGGTGCCGGTGGTGTGGAAGATCTTGTAATGCGGGCGGCCCAGGAATTCGCCGACGCGGATGCCCACCTCGTAGCCCGCCACCACGGCCGTGAGCAGTTCGCGTCCGGAGCGGCCCAGCGCTTGCGCCACCGCCAGCGCGGCCGGGAACACCACGGCGGCGGGGTGAAACACCGAGCCGTTGTGGACGTCGTCCTGCTCGGCGTAATGGGACGCGGCGGCGTTCACCATGGCGGCGAACATGGGCGTGGCGTGCTTGCGCGAGATCAGGATTTCGCAGGGACCGGGGCCGCCCATCTGTTCGGCATAGCCGGCAATGGTTTCCACCGGGCGCGCGCCCTTGCCGGCCAGCGCGGAGCCGGCCCAGTCCAGCAGCAAATCCTCGGCGCGGCGCAGCACGTCGTGCGGGATGGTCTCGAATTGCAGCGTGGCGGCGAAAGTGGCCAGGGCCAGGCTGGGGTGGTTGATGGCGTTCATGGTGTCTCCGGGCGTAGCGATGCGGTGGGCGTCAGACAGCGCTGGCCGCGCGCAGCGACGCGATGGCCTCGGTTCCGTAGCCCAGGCCCGCCAGGATCGCGTCCGTGTGTTGCCCCAGCGCCGGCACGCCATCCATGCGCGCCTCGTACGCGTTCGGCACGCCGGGCGGCAGCAGCGCCGGCATGGGGCCGGCCGGCGTGGCCACCTCCACCCAGCGCTGGCGCGCCTTGAGCTGGGCGTGCTGCCACAGGTCGTGCATGCTGTTCATGTGCGCGTTGGCGATCTGCGCGCTGTCCAGCCGTTCGATCACCTGTTCCGCCGTCAGCGTGGAGAACACGTGCACGATCATCTCGCGCAGCTCCTGCCGCGCCGCCGTGCGCAGCGCATTGGATGCATAGCGCGGGTCCTTCGCCAGCTCCGGCTGCAGCAGCACCCTGGTGCAGAACAGCTCCCACTCGCGTTCATTCTGCAAGCCCAGCATCACGGTCTTGCCGTCGCCGGCGGGGAAAGGGCCGTAGGGATAGATGGTGGCGTGCGCGGCGCCAGCGCGGGGCGGCGGCGCCGCGCCGTCCATCGCGTAGTACAGCGGATAGCTCATCCACTCGGCCATGCTCTCCAGCATGGACACGTCGATGTTGCAGCCTTGCCCGGTCTTGCCGCGCTGGATCAGCGCCGCCAGGATGTTGGTGTAAGCGTACATGCCGGCTGCGATGTCGGCGATCGAGCAGCCGGCCTTGGCCGGTTCGTCCGGCGAACCGGTGATTGACAGGAAGCCGGATTCGCTCTGGATCAGCAGGTCGTAGGCCTTCTTGTCGCGGTACGGTCCGTCCGCGCCGTAGCCCGAGATGTCGCACACGATCAGGCGCGGATACTGTTCCTTCAGCGCTTCATAGGACAGGCCCAGGCGCGCGGCGGCGCCGGGCGCCAGGTTTTGCACCAGCACGTCCGCGCCGGCCAGCAGTTTGCCGAGGATTACGGGGGCTTCGCCGTGCTTGACGTCCAGCGTCAGGCTCTCCTTGGAGCGGTTGGTCCAGACGAAATGCGAGGCCAGGCCGCGCGCGCGGGCGTCGTAGGCGCGCGCGAAGTCGCCCACGCCGGGACGCTCCACCTTGATGACGCGCGCGCCCAGGTCGGCCAGCTGGCGGGTGCAGAACGGCGCGGCGATCGCGTGTTCCAGCGTGATGACGGTGATACCATCGAGCGGACGCATGGTGCTCTCCTCAGAACGAGCGGGGCATGCCGAGCACGTGCTCGGCCACGAAGGACAGGATCAGGTTCGTGGAGATGGGCGCCACCTGGTACAAGCGCGTTTCGCGGAATTTGCGCTCCACGTCGTACTCGTGGGCGAAGCCGAAGCCGCCGTGGAACTGCAGGCAGGCGTTGGCCGCTTCCCATGAGGCGTCGGCCGCCAGCATCTTCGCCATGTTCGCCTGCGTGCCGCAGGGCTGGTGCGCGTCGAACAGTTCGCAGGCCTTGTAGCGCATCAGGTTGGCCGCTTCCAGGTTTATATAGGCTTTGGCGATCGGGAACTGCACGCCCTGGTTCTGGCCGATGGGGCGGCCGAACACCACGCGCTCGTTGACGTATTTGGTCACCTTGTCGATGAACCAGTAGCCGTCGCCGATGCATTCGGCTGCGATCAGGGTGCGCTCGGCGTTCAGGCCGTCGAGGATGTACTTGAAGCCCTTGCCTTCCTCCCCGATCAGGTTCTCGGCCGGGATCTCCAGGTTTTCGAAAAACAGTTCGTTGGTCTCGTGGTTCACCATGTTCAGGATTGGCACCACCGACATGCCCTGGGCCATGGCGTCCTTGATGTTGACCAGGAAGATCGACATGCCTTCGGACTTCTTGGTCACCTCGGCCAGCGGCGTGGTGCGCGCCAGCAGTATCATCAGGTCCGAATGCTGCACCCGCGAGATCCATACCTTTTGGCCGTTCACCACGTAGCGGTCGCCCTTTTTAACGGCGGTGGTCTTGATCCTGGTGGTGTCGGTGCCGGTGCTCGGTTCGGTCACGGCCATCGACTGCAGGCGCAGTTCGCCGCTGGCGATCTTCGGCAGGTAAAGCTGCTTCTGCGCCTGGGAGCCGTGCCGCAGCAGGGTGCCCATGTTGTACATCTGGCCGTGGCAGGCCCCCGAATTGCCGCCGGAGCGGTTGATTTCCTCCATGATGACGGACGCTTCCGTCAGCCCCAGCCCGGAGCCGCCGTACTCCTGCGGGATCAGTGCGGCCAGCCAGCCGGCCTTGGTCAGCGCGTCCACGAAGGCTTCCGGATAGCCGCGCTGTTCGTCGATGTCGCGGAAGTAGGAGGACGGGAACTCGGCGCACAGTGCGCGCACCGCGTCGCGGATGTCCTGGTGGTCCTGGGTTGGCGTATGCATGGCGTTGTCCCCTGTTTGTTCAGTTCAATTTGGCTTCGGCCTGCATGGCCAGTTCGCCCTTGCTGTTGGCGGCCCACAGCGTGACCGTGCCGTCGGCGTTCTGGCGGGCGTTCACGGTAAAGGACGCAGTGTCGAACAGCGGCGAGACGGCGCGGAAGCTGAATTCGGCCACGTTCGCCTGCGGCAGTTCGGCGCGCAGCAGTTCCATGAGCAGCGTGGCGATCAGCGGGCCGTGTACGATCAGGCCGGGATAGCCTTCCACTTCCGTGACGTAGCTGCGGTCGTAATGGATGCGGTGGCCGTTGAAGGTAAGCGCGGAATAGCGGAACAGCAGCACCGGGTCGGGCGAGATCGTGCGCGTCCACTGCGCTTCGCCAGGCGGCATTTTGGGGGCCGGGCCGGCGCTGCCGGGAGCGGGCATGTCGCGGTAGACGATGTCGTGTTCTTCCGTGATGGCCAGCTGGCCGTCGTGGTGGATCTCGTGGCGCACCGTGACGAAGGTGAGCAGGCCGCCGGCGCCGCTCTTCTGCGCGATATCCAGGATGGTGGACGTGCGGCGGATGGCCGCGCCCACCGGCACGCCGGCGGGGAAAGTGAGGCGGCCGCCGGCCCACATGCGGCGCGGTTGCGGCACCGGCGGCAGGAAGCCGCCGCGGCGCGCATGGCCGTCCGGGCCCAGGCCGGACTGCGGCGCGGTGGTCCAGAAATTGATCCAGTGCCACAAAGGCGGCAAGGGTGCGCCGTGCTGCGGCGGGCTCGGATAGTCTAGTGTGGCAGCCAGCGCGGCTACCGCCTCGGGCCGCACCACGTCGTGCAGGGTTTCCGTCTTGCCGGTCCACTGCTGCAGCAAGGTAATGTCGTCGGTGTCGGATTTCATGGTGGGCTCGTCAAGATTGAAGCGATGAGCCAGTGTAGGCCGCGCCGGGCCACCCCACAATTCGCCATTTCGGAAGGGGGGCTTCGCTTCAGCTTGAGGCGGACCTTCCGTCCGGGCAGAGACAGGAGAACGCCATGAACCGTATCGTCAGTGCCTTCATAAGGGCGCACAGCACGCCCGAGCCGGATATTCCGCCGCCCGAGCCGGAAAAGGATCCGCCGCCGGACAACACGCCCTTGCCGGAAACGCCGCCTATCGAGGAGCCGGAGCCGCCGCAGCCGCCGATGAAGGCGGATGGGGCTTGATCTTTTTCATCTCCTCGTCGGTCTCCCGTTCGGCAGGGGTCTTGCCGCCGCTGCCGATGTCGGCTTCTTCCGTCATGTGGCCGTCGCGCTGTTCCGCATCCTTGGTGTCGTGCTGGGGTTGGGTTGCCATGCTGTCCTCCGCTTGCTGGTCGATGTCGGAAAAAGCCTAGCAGGGAGGCGGTGCCGGCGGCGCGCCGTAGCTGTGCGGACAATGTTAATCGGCGTGAAACGCCGTTGCTCACTAGCTACATATTTATGTGTTTGTGCTGGCCGTCACAATGCCGTCAGAATTCTATTCATATAATGAATCATCGTCATTGGATTGTTGATCTCGGAGGCCATCATGGGCAATTCCTTACACAATAAAATCTATCTTGGCCGCCGCCATGCTGCGCTGAACGCCCTGAGCACCAAGCGGGTGCAGGCGCTGCTGCTGTTCACCGCCGTCGCCGGCGCGGCGCTGGCCTGGTTTACCATCCAGGCGCTGAAATAAGATTGCCGGCTGCCGCATACGCTGCTGAAAAGGCCCGCCGGGTGCATGCTCGCGGCCGCATTGCCTTGCCCTGACGCTACAGGGCGCGTACCATGAGGGCCGCAAGTCTCTTTTGGAATTTAGGCAATGAAAAACGAAAAACTCTCCGCCGATGAATACGACGCTCTGAAAGAGGTCGCACGCGGCCTCAAGCTGGGCGAGCGCATCAGTGCATGCATCGGCCGCAACACCAAGCGCCTCTCCGGGCTGAAGATGTTCAGCATCGCCCGCAACGGCCACATCACCCTGACCGATAAAGGCCAGCAGGCACTGTTCCTGCGGCGCTGCGTGCTCGGCCTGCGCGCGGTCGCGGCCGGCGGCGACGTCAAGCTGGACAACGATGTTGCCACCTTCCTCGGCAAGAAAGGCCACATCGTGGCGCGCGAAGGCGGCTACGACATCACCGACAAGGGCCGCGAATCGCTGGCCGACATCGAAGCCCAAGGCATCTAAGATTCCATACTCCCCACTCTGAAGGTTTTTGCAATGGATAGCGCAATGCACTGGTCGGCCCACGAGCTGACGATGACTGTTCTGATGACGCCCGACATGGCCAACTTTTCCGGCAACGTGCATGGCGGTACCATTCTGAAATACCTCGACAGCGTGGCCTATGCCTGCGCCAGCCGCTATTCGGCCAGCTATGTGGTGACCTTGTCGGTGGACCAGGTGATGTTCCTGCAGCCGATCCACGTGGGCGAACTGGTGACCTTCCTGGCCTCGATCAACTACACCGGCACCACATCGATGGAAGTGGGTATCCGGGTGGTGACGGAGAATATCCAGCAGCGCCTGGTGCGCCACGCGAACAGCTGCTACTTCACCATGGTGGCGGTGGACAAGGACCGCAAACCGGTCGCCGTGCCGCCGCTGGTACCCGAGACGGAGGAGCAGAAAGCCCGCTTCGAACAGGCCAAGCTGCGCAAGGCGGCGCGCCAGCAGGTGACGGCCAAGCGCAAGTAGGCAAGCTGGCGGTCCTGCAATCCGGCCAGGCTTTGCATTTGGTCAATACGACAGGGCAGAGCATGGACCGCCAGCCCGCTATGATGTGCCATGGAAAGCCGCCTTGACGCATGCTTTCCGGGCCTTCATGGCCTTCTTTTTCTCTGAGCTTGGCGCCCAAGTCGACTGGTCGGCGCGGCCGCGCTTCCTGGACAAGGAGCTGGCCGGAATCGGCTTTGGCGGCGCGCCGGATGGCATGGTGGCCGACAAGCTGGTCGAAGTGTGTCTGCGCAACGGCAGCGTACAGTGGGTCCTGATCCACATTGAAGTGCAGGCGCAACGCGACACCTCGCTGGCGTCGCACGCGTTCCACAACCAGTTGCTGGGGACGGTGATGGGCATCTCCTTCGCCACAGCCAAGCTGCTCGATTTCGCTGCGCAGGCCGATGCCTTGATGGCTTCCCATAATCCGTTTGCCTTGGTCACGCTGGCTCACCTGCGCACGCAGCAGGCCGGTCACGACCCTGACCGCCTCTACGCGGCCAGGTGGCAGCTGACCAAGCTACTGTACGAACATGGCTGGAGCAAACGGCGGATAATTGTGCTGTTCAAAGTGATTAACTGGATGATGAACTTGCCGCCGTTACAGCATGAGCGCTATTGGCGGGGTGTTCTCCGGTTGGGAAACGAGCACAACATGGAACTCGACATGAAGCACCCTATGGAGTGGGTTATGCCATTGGAGCAAATGTTCATCGACAAGGGGCTGAGGAAGGGGCTCGAGCAAGGCCTGGAACGCGGCCGCCGGGAAGGTGCTGCGGCGCTGCTGGAACGGCTGCTCACGCGACGCTTCGGGCCGTTGCCGCAAACCGCGCGGAGCAAGCTGGGCAAGGCCAGTGAAGCGCAATTGGCAGCCTGGAGCGATGCGCTGCAGGAGGCGCAATCGCTGCAGCAAATATTTGAGTTCGCGCGCCGCGAGCAATGAGGATTGAAGCTCAGGCGGCCAGGGTTGCGCTGACCGAATCGAGATGGCGGCCCTGGCGCGCCATCTGCTCGAACAGCTCCGGCGCCACGGGGCGGCTGAAGTAGTAGCCTTGCATGGTGTCGCAGCCATGCCGCTGCAGGAAGTCCAGCTGCGCGCGGCTTTCCACGCCTTCAGCCACCACGCGCAGCTGCAGGTTGTGGGCCAGCGCGATTACCGACACCACGATGGCCGCGTCGTCCGGATCGGTGATGATGTCGTTGACGAAGGAGCGGTCTATCTTCAGCACGTCGATCGGGAAGTCGCGCAGGTAGGACAGGCTGGAATAGCCGGTGCCGAAATCGTCGATCGACAGCGTCACGCCCAGCGCCTTTAGCTGGTGCAGCAGGCTCACCGCCTGCGCCACATCATTCATGAACAGGCTTTCGGTCAGTTCCAGTTCCAGGCAGGCCGGCGGCAGCCCGGTGTCGGCCAGCACGCCCGCTATCATCTGCACCAGGTCCGGCTGGCTGA
This sequence comes from Massilia sp. NBRC 108631, assembly GCF_059704565.1. Lineage (NCBI taxonomy): Bacteria > Pseudomonadati > Pseudomonadota > Betaproteobacteria > Burkholderiales > Oxalobacteraceae > Massilia > Massilia sp. NBRC 108631. The sequence continues at coordinate 114,193 of NZ_BAAKJE010000182.1, read as the reverse complement.
ACTGGCGCGCCGACAGGTTGACCGCCATCTTCATCGGCGCGTGGCCGTGGCTGTGCTCCAGCCATTCCCTGGCTTGCGCGCACGCGGTGCGCAGCACCCAGGCGCCGATCGGCACGATCAGGCCGGTTTCTTCGGCCAGGCCGATGAAGCGCGCCGGCGACACCAGTCCCAGTTCCGGATGCTGCCAGCGCAGCAGCGCTTCGGCGCCGATGATGCGGCCGCTGTCCAGGTCCACCTGCGCCTGGTAGTGCAGCGCGAACTCGCCGCGCTCGAGCGCGCTGCGCAGCGCGTTTTCGATGCGCAGGCGTTCCTGCGCCTCGTCGTTCATGGCCGGTTCGTAGAACTGGAAGCTGTTGCGGCCCAGTTTCTTGGCCGCGTACATGGCAATGTCGGCATGCTCGATCAGGTGCTGGGCGTTGCCGCCGCCGTCATACGAGGCCACGCCGATGCTGCAGGTGACAAAGAACTCCTTGCCTTCCAGGACCACCGGCTGCGCCACGGCGTTCATCACGCGCTGCACGATGTCCGGCGACAGCGTCGCCTCGTTCGACTCGCCCAGGATGGCAACGAACTCGTCGCCCGACAGGCGCGCCACGGTGTCGCTGCCGCGCACGGCCGCCTGCAATCGCTCGGCCACGGTTTTCAGCAGCAGGTCGCCGGCCTTGTGGCCCAGGCTGTCGTTGACGAATTTGAAACGGTCCAGGTCGATCAGCAGCACCCACATCGGATGGCCGCTGCGGTTGGCGTAGGCGATGGCCTGGCTCAGGCGGTCCTGCAGCAGCACGCGGTTCGGCAAGCCGGTCAGCACGTCGTGGTGGGCGATATGGTGGATGCGCTGCTCGGACAGTTTGCGCTCGGTGATTTCGCTGCCGGTGCCGCGATAGCCCTTGAACTCGCCGCGCGCATCGTACACCGGCTCGCCGCTGGTGTTAAACCAGCGCACGATGCCGTCGTCGCCGGTGATGGCGTATTCCAGGTTGGAGAAGGGCAGGCGCGCCTCCAGCCGGGCGATGTGGTCGCGGCCCCAGCGCGCGGTCAGCATCTCCGGCGTGCTGTCCCAGCGGGTGCGGCCGATGAAGCGGCCCGGGTCGATGTGTCCTTTTTCAAAGAAGCCGTCGGTGATGCTGGTGAATCGGTAGAAGGCATCCTGTTCCCAGTACCAGTCCGAGGACAGCGCCAGCAGGCGCCGGAAGCGCTGTTCGCTGTCGAGCAGGGCGCGCTCGGTGTGCTTGCGCATGGCCACGTCGTCGGCCAGGCGCTCGTTGGACTGGCGCAGCTCGGCGGTGCGGGCGTCCACCAGCATCTGCACGCGGCGCGAGCGCAGCACCAGGCTTTGCACCAGCGCCGCCATCAGCGCGCTGAACAGCACCCCGCCCAGCAGCGTGCACAGGGAGCCGAGGTGGCTGTCGATGAAGGGCTGGGGCAGGGCGGTCACGCGCACTTCCCACGGCTGGCCCAGCACGGTGTAGGTCTGGCGGTACAGCGCATGCTGGTGGAAGGCGAACCAGCGCGCCAGCGGATGGCTGGCGCCGTGCGGTTGCGGCAGCTCGCCATGGCTGAACACCAGGTTGGCCGCCCGCTCCGGGTCGCCGACATAGACGCGCAGCGCCAGGTTGCCGTCTTGCAGCAGGCCGGCCGATTGCAGGATCTTGCCCACCAGCGAGGGGGCGCGGATCACGGTGGCGGTGTCGCCCTGCCAGGCTGCCTTGCGTTCAAGTGCGGTGCCCAGCGGCGCGCCGGTCCGGTACACCGGCATCATCATCACCAGGCCCGGTTCGTCGCCCTTGGACTGGGCCAGCTGGAGCAGTCCGGTGGAGTGCGGCTGGCCGGTGGTGAGGATCTGGTCGATGGCCAGCGGCATTTGCGGGTTGTAGCCGGAGTCGATGCCGAAAGCGCGCTGGTTGCCTTCCAGCGGTTCCAGGAAATGCACCACGTCGTAACTGGGACGCTGGCCGGCCGGACGCAGCACGCCGTTGTCATGCTCGGTGATGGTGAAGCCGGGGAAGGCGCGCCGCATCTCCGCCTCGTATGCCGGGCGCTCGGCCAGCGTGATGATGCGGTGGTAGTTGAAAGCCTGGATGAAGGGGTACTGTTGCAGCAGCGGCGCGGTGAAGTCGTGGAATTGCTGGCGGCTGACCGGGGCCGCCGCCACGAACAGCTGGTTGGTCACCTTCAGCACCTGCACCGCCTCGTTCAGGCCGCGCTGGATGGCAGCGGTACGCAGGTTGGCGCGCTGTTCGAAATCGAGCTGCATCTTGCCGTATTCGAGCGCCCCCACCGCGCCGAACAGGATGCCGGTGATCACCAGCCCCACGCCGAGGGTGCACGCCGCCGCGACGGTCAGGGTGGATTTGCGGCGACGTGTCATTGCTTTCCTGTACAGTAAAAATATGGCGGGGATGGGGCCGCCATTAGTGTGTCACAAAACTTGCCGCTCGGCATAATTTTGCATCAAAATAATTCTAAACAACAACAATTATTTCAGTTTGACAATTATTTGGAGGACTGGCCGGCCTTCAGCCAGCGCAGCCGGAACACGATCCAGTGCGCCAGCAGGCGGTGCGCCAGGCCCCAGGCGGGACCGCGCCGGTGTGCCGCGCGCAGCAGGGCGCGCTGGGCCCGGGTGGGGGCCGCAGCGGCGCCGCTCGCGGCGCCCGGCTTGATGGCGAACAGCAGGCGGTTGTTGCCGGCAATGCCGTGGAAGCTGCCCACCCGCTGCTGGAAGCAGGCGCGCAGGCGGCGCAGCACGGCGGCGTACTGCGGGTCGTAGCTGAACACATTGGCCACCAGGACGCCGCCCGGGCGCAGCGCGCGCCGGCAGTCGGCGTAGAAGCCGGCGCTGCCCAGCGCGGGCGGCAGGCCGTCCTCGTCGAAACCGTCCACCAGCAGCACGTCGGCGGCGGCGCGCAGGCTGGCCATGTAGCGGCTGGCGTCGGCGTGGATAACACGGAAGCGCTCGTCGTCCGGCGGGATGGCAAACTGCTCGCGCAGCGCGATCACGTCGGCCCGCAGTTCCAGCACGGTGATGCGGCTGTGCGGCAGGTAGCGGTAGCAGAATTTGGCCAGCGAACCGCCGCCCAGGCCGACCATGACGATGTGCGCCGGGCGCGGCTGGAACAGCACGAAGCACATCATGGCGCGCGCGTAGCTGAGCACCAGCTGGTCGGGGTCGGCCAGGTTCATCTCGCTTTGCACCATGCCAGGCTGGAATTCCAGCGTGCGCAGGCCGCCGCGCGTGCTCACGCGCGGCGCGGCCGGTCCGGGAGCCGGCGGGACGGCCGGCGCTGTTGCGGCGGTGTGGTGCAGAGTGGCGGGCATGGCTTGCTGACCTTGTTGTCAACGGTAAAGTTCTGATAAGCTCGTGGGATTGTAGCGGAGAGCATGCGGCCGCGCATATTCATTTACACGCACACTATTTATAGGTACATTGCCGACATAGGCAGCGGCCACCGTGGAGAGAGCACACCATGTTTTTAGATCACCCGACCATTACCGCCACAAACAGCTTCACCGAACCGGACCGCATCGAGCGTCTGGGCCGCGTTTATGGCTACGTGGCGGCGCTGGCCGATATCGCCGGCAAGTCCAGCTTCATCGAGAAGTTCACGCAAATCCATGACCACAAGGGCACCCTGATCGTGTTCTGGCACGACGCCCCCACCGAGGACGAGAAGGAATTCTTTTCCAAGGCCTGGGCCAGCAAGATCGGCGACGGCAGCACCAACGTCGAGCACGAAGTTTAAACAGGGCCGCAGGCGCGGCCCGCAGTCCCCGACATGGATATAAAAACCCTGGTACTGGCGCTGGCGCTGGGCAATCTGAGCCTGTGCGCCGCGCTGTTCTTTTTCGAATACGAAAGCAAGAAGTCCCTCAGCCTGTCCACCTGGGCGGTCGCCAAGCAACTGCAGGCGGCGGCCTGGTTCCTGCTGTACTTCCGCGGCGTGCTGCCGGACATGCTGACCGGCCCGCTGGCCAATCTGCTGCTGTTTACCGGCATGGCGCTCGACGCCGGCGCGCTGTGGGAGGCGGCCGGGCGGACCGGCTGGCGGCGTGTGCTGCTGCCGGCGCTGGCCGGCGCGTCCTTCGTCTACCTGGGCTGCCATTTCCTGGAGGTGGAACCGGGCGCGCGCGCGGCCGCCGGCTTCCTGATCGTCAGCGGCTTCTTCCTGTCCGGCGTGGCAGCGCTGGCCGTGGCCTGGCGCGGCGGCAGCATGCTGCGGCGCTACCTGGTGGTGACCATGGCGGGCCTGAGCGTGCTGGTGGCCGGGCGCGGCGTGCTGGCCGCCACCTGGCCCGAGGGCTGGTCCTGGGTGGGGCCGCTGGTGCTGCAAGGCGTGGGCTTCGGCGCGCTGTACCTGATGATGCTGACCAATGCCTTCGGCTACCTGCTGCTGTCGCGCGAGAAACTGCAGTCGGAACTGGCGCGCCTGGAAGTGATCGATCCGCTGACGGACGTGCCGAACCGGCGCGGCTTCTACCAGGCGCTGGCGCCGTGGATGGCGCTGGCGCGCCGCCCCGGCCTGCCGACCGCGCTGGTGATCCTGAACCTGGACCAGTTCAAGCGCGTCAACGACAGCTACGGCCATTCCGTGGGCGACGTGGTGCTGAAAGCCATGGTCGAGATCTGCAAAAAGCAGCTGCGGGACAGCGACCTGATGGGCCGCCTGGGGGGCGCCGAGTTCGCCATCCAGCTGCCGCGCACCTCGCAGCAGGACGCCGCCATGGTGGCCGAGCGCATCCGCGCCGCCATCGCCGGCCAGCCGGTGCGCGCCGACAAGGCCATGATCAGCCTGAGCGCCAGCATGGGCGTGACCACCATCCGCGCCGACGACAGCACCGTGACCCTGTTCAAGCGCGCCGACGGCGCCCTGCAGCAAGCCATGCTGGGCGGGGCCAACCGCGTGGTGGAAGCGCCCGACGTGACCATCGCGGAGGAAGTGTAGCGGCCGGGTGTCGCCGCTTAGCCGCGCGCACCGCACAGACTGTCATCATCGCGTCACAATCGATCCGTACTGTGGTAGCATTTTCATATAAACAGTATAAATCGATGCTGGAATCAATACACGGACCCACACCTGGAGCAAGTAGCATGTACGCAGCGGTAGACCTGGGTTCCAATAGTTTTCGGCTTGCCATCGGCAAGCATGACGGCGACGAAATCCGCGTCGTCAAATCGGCGCGCGAACCGATCCGGCTGGCGGCCGGCCTGGACGCTTCCGGCAACCTGACCGAGGCTGCCATGCAGTCTGCCCTGGGCTGCCTGAAGAATTTCCGCCAGGTGCTGGCAGGCTACGAGCTGGAGGCGGTGCGCGTGGTGGCCACGTCTACCATGCGGCTGGCGCGCAACTCGGCCGCTTTCCTGCCCGCCGCCGAACAGGCCATCGGTCACCCGATTGAAATCATCTCCGGCGAGGAAGAGGGCCGGCTGATCTATATGGGGGTGTCCAACGCGCTCAACATGCCCGGCGAGCGCCGCCTGGTGATCGACATCGGCGGCGGCTCCACCGAGCTGATACTGGGGCGCGGCAGCGACATCGAGCGGGTGGAATCGTTTTCCATCGGCAGCGTCAAGCAGAGCCTGTCCTTCTTTGTCGGCGGGCGGGTCGACGGCCCCTCGTTCGAGGCCGCCATCCTGTCGGCGCGCAGCCATTTCGAGGACGCCGCGCCGCCGTACCATCCCGAATACTGGAAAAGGTGCTACGGCTCGTCCGGCACCATCCGCGCCATTGCCGAGATCATCGAGAAGAACAAGCTGGGCAGCGGCGTGACGGCGGTCAGCCTGGAAGCGCTGAAGAAACGCTTCATCGCCGCCGGCCACGTGAGCAAGATCGACATGCCGGGCCTGCGGCCGGACCGCGCCAGCACCATCATCGGCGGGCTGGCGGTGCTGATCGCGCTGGTGCACGAACTGGGCATCGCCGTGCTGACGCCGATCGAGGCGGGCCTGCGGGTGGGCGTGATGTGGGACTTGCAGCTGCGTTCCACCAAGCGCGACCGCCGCGACCAGTCGGTGCGCGCCTTCCTGCAGAAATTCCAGGTCGACGAGGCGCGCGCCAACCGGGTGGCCGAATACGCCGCCGTGCTGTACGCGCAAATGAAGCCGCTCACCGACAACTACACGCGCCTGCTGGCCTGGAGCGCGCTGCTGCACGAGGTGGGTATGGCGGTGTCGCAGACCGGCTATCACAAGCACGCCTGCTACATGGTGGAAAACGCCGACCTGCCGGGTTTCACCACGCGCGAGCAAAAGACCATGGGCCGCCTGATCGTGGCCCAGAAGGGCAACCTGCGCAAGGTGGGCGACGCGCTGACCGACAGCGATTTCGCCAAGGCGGTAGTGGCGCTGCGGCTGGCCATCCTGTTCATGCACTCGCGCATAGAGATCGATTTCACGGAGCTCAAGCTGCGCATGAAGAACCGGATTGAACTGGAAATGCGGCGCGAGTGGGTGGCCGACCACCCCACGGTGTCCTACTGGATGGAGAAGGAGCAGGAGCTGTGGGACGAAGTGGGCGTGGACTTCAGCATACGGGCCAACGCCTGACCATGGCGCGCGGCTACCTGGCCTGGCTTTCGCTGGCGGCGCTGGGTGGCGCGCTGCAGGGCGTGCCGGCGGCGGCGCCAGCCGGCCCTGCGCCGGTCGAGACGGTCACGCTGTGCTTCGAGCGCGCCAATGTCACGCCATGGCGCACGGAGCAGCAGGGCGGCCTCAATTTCGCGCTGCTGCGCATGGTGGAGCAGCGCCTCAACATTCGTTTCGACTTTCAAAGCGTGCCGTGGAAGCGCTGCCTGGCGCAACTGCAGGCGAACGCTTATGACGGCGCCTTCGCCGTCAGCTACGTGCCGGAGCGGCGCGTACTGGGCGTGTTTCCCGGTGGCGCCGGCGCCGACAACGCCAAGCGCATGCACGTAGACCGCTACGTGCTGCTGCGCCGCAAGGGAAGCGCCGTTGAATGGGACGGCAAAGCGCTGCGCAAGCTGGATGGCCCGGTCGGCTTCCAGCTCGGCTACTCGGTGGGGGAGGTGCTGCGTGGGCTGAAGGTGGAACTGGACGAGGGCAGCCAGCGCGCCGACGAACTGGCGCGCAAGCTGATCGCCGGCCGGCTGGGCGCCGCCGCCATGGGCGGCAGCGACGCCGCCGCCGTGATGCGCAGCCCCATGGCGGCGCAGCTGGAAGTGCTGCCGCTGCCGCTGATCGAAAAGCCGTATTTCCTGGTGCTGTCGCACGGCATGGCCGAGCGCCGGCCGGAATTGGCCCAGCGCATCTGGAGCGCCATGGAGCAGGCGCGCAACAGCCCGGCCTATAAAAAGCTGGAGCGCGCAGCGCTGGAAGGCGGAGGCGACTGATGCGCCAGCGCCTGCTCAAGGCCTGGCGCGAAGACATCCTGCTGCGGCTGGCGGCGGGCATCTTGCTTGCCGTGGCGCTGACCACGGCGGTCTACACCACCTACGCAACGCACACGCTGCGCGCCGAAGCGGAGCAGCAGCTGCGCGAGCGCGCCGATCACCTGGCCAGCGTGCTGGCCCAGACCTTGGCGCGGCCGCTGTTCGACATCAACAGTGCCGCCGTGGCCAGCGTGGTCGACGCCATGCAGGCCACGCCGGAAGTGCTGGAGCTGAGCGTGCTGGCGCCCACCGGCGAGCAGCTGGCCAGTTTCCGTGCAGGGCGGGCGGGCGGGGCAGGCGGCGAGCCTGCGGCCGACGCCATCACCGTGCGCCGCGCCGTGGAGTACCAGGACGGCAAGCGCAGCTTCCCGGTCGGTACGCTGGAACTGGCGTTTTCGCGCCAGCAGGTGGATCTGCAGCTGCGGCGCCAGATCACGCATACCATGCTGGCCAACCTGCTGCTGGCGCTGGCCATCGTCATTTCCATCCTGCTGGTGGGGCGCAAGGTGAGCCAGCCCTTTACCGATATCCAGAAGGCGCTGGACAAGCTGACCGAGGGCGACGTCGATATCAGGCTGTCCGGCATCGGGCGGGTTGACCAGATAGGGCGGTTATCCAAGGCCGTGCACAGTTTTCGCGATACGCTGACCCGGCTGGGCCAGGCCGAGCACGAGCTGCGCGAGCTCAATGCCCACCTGGAACTCAAGATCGCCGAGCGCACGGCGGAGCTGACGCGCACCGCGCAGCTGGCCAGCGACAGCCAGCAACAGCTGGTCAAGGCGAATCGGCTGGCCGAGGCGGCCAATGTGGCCAAGTCCGAATTCCTGGCCAATATGAGCCACGAGATCCGTACCCCGATGAGCGCCATCATCGGCATGGCTTACTTGGCGCTGCGCACCGGGCTCACACCTAAGCAGCACGACTACGTCAACAAGATCCACCGCGCCGCCTTGTCGCTGCTGGCCATCATCAACGACATCCTGGACTTTTCGAAGATCGAGGCCGGCCGGCTGGAAGTGGAGCGGGTGCCGTTCTTCCTGGACGACGTGCTGGCCAATGTGGCCAGCGTCACTAGCCAGAGCGCGGCGGACAAGCAGCTGGAATACCTGTTCCACGTGCCGCCCTCCATCCCGCGCCACCTGGTGGGAGATCCGTTGCGCCTGGAGCAGGTGCTGATCAACCTGGTCAACAACGCGGTCAAGTTCACGCCGGCCGGCGAGCTGGAGATGACTTGCGCGCGGCTCGACACGGTGGCGTCCGGCGCTGCAGTAGACAGGCGATACTCCGAACATACTGCGCGGCTGCGCTTCTCGGTGCGCGATACCGGTATCGGCATGACCCAGGAGCAGATGGGCAAGCTGTTCCAGGCCTTCAGCCAGGCCAACGGTTCCACCACGCGCGAATATGGCGGCACCGGCCTGGGGCTGTCGATTTCGCAGCAGCTGGTGGGACTGATGGGCGGCGAGATCACGGTGGAAAGCGCGCCCGACCAGGGGTCGGTGTTCCGCTTCGACCTGGAATTTCCGCTGACCGGGCAAGCCGGGCGCGCCATGGTGGTGCCGGCTGCGCTGAACGGCGTGCGCCTGCTGCTGGTGGACGACAGCCCGGTGGCGCTGGAAATCCTGGCCGAGGCGCTGCGCGCGCTGCCGTTGCGGACCGACACGGCCCGTACCGGCGCCGAGGCGCTGGCCGCCATCGCGGCAGCCGACAGCGCCGGCGACCCTTACCGGCTGGTGCTGAGCGACTGGCAGATGCCGGACATGGACGGCATCGAGCTGTCGCGCCGCGTGCAGCAGGACGCTGCGCTGCAGGCCCGGCCCGGCATGGTGCTGGTGACGGCCTTCGGACGCGAAGAGGTGCAGCCCGAGGCCGAGGAGGCCGGTGTGATCGGTTTCCTGTTCAAGCCCATCGGACAGTCGGCGCTGGTCGATACACTGGTAACGCTGCTGGCGCCGGGTTTCAAGCAGCGCGGTGCCGAGCGGCGCTCGGACCTGCCGCGCCGCATCGGCCCACGGCGACAGTCGGAGCAGACCGAGAGCGAAACGGTGCCGGGCCAGCGCTACGCCGCGCGCGTGCTGCTGGTGGAGGATAACGCGGTGAATCAGCAGATTGGCGCAGAACTCATGGCTACGCTGGGCATCTGCGTGGACATGGCGAACAATGGCGAGCAGGCGCTGGAGATGCTGCGCGAGGGCGGTCCTGAGGCCTATGCCATGGTGCTGATGGATCTTGAAATGCCGCTGCTGGACGGCCATGCGGCCACGCAGCGCCTGCGCCAGGACAAGGCTTTCGACGCGGTGCCGGTGGTGGCCATGACGGCGCACGCGCTGCCGGACATACGCCAGCGTTGCCTGTCCGAGGGCATGCAGGACTACGTTACCAAGCCGATCGAGCCGGACCGCCTGCATGCCGTGCTGGCCCGCTGGCTGGGCATCGCCCGCCTGGCGCCGACCCAGGTGCCGTCACCCGCGCCCACCCTGGCGCCTGGCGCAGCCCAGCGCTATCAGGCCGCCGGCGCCGTCTGCGCCATCGGCGGCGCGGCGCGCGCGGAAGTGTGGGAGGTGCCATCGCTGGACGGCATCGACACGCGGCGCGGCCTGCATCTGGTGGCGGGCAATTCCGCACTGTACCTGCAACTGTTGGACAGCTTCCGCCAGAACCAGCGCGGCACCGCCGAGAGCCTGCGCGCCGCGCTGGCGCGCCGCGACGCCGTGGAGGCGGCCGCCATCGCCCACAGCCTGCGCGGCGTGGCGGGCAACCTTGGGGCCACTTCCTTGGAGCGTGCCGCGCGCGACCTTGAAATCGCCTTGGCGCCAGCGGCCGCCCCGTCACGGCCTGCCGATCCCGCAGGTCCGGCGTCGGCAGGTGCACCTGCGCAGGCGCCTGCGGGGCCCATCCCGGCGGCCGCGATAGCCGGCCTGCTGGCCACCGTGGAGCGGGCGCTGGCCGGCGTCATGCATGCGCTGGACAGCCATTTCCTATCCGCCGCACCGGCGCCGCCATCCGGGGACGCAGCCGGCGCCGTGCACGCCTTGCGCAAGCTGCAAACCCTGCTCGCCGAATTCAGCGGCGACAGCACCGACTATTTCGACAGCGCGCGGCCGGCCCTGGCCACGCTGCTGTCATCGGCCACGATGGACCGCCTGGCCGGACACATGGCACACTATGACTTTGCCGCCGCCAACCAGCTTTTGGCGGCAGCCATACAACAACTGGACACTGCATGAATCCCAAACAGACCGCCCGCCAAACCATCCTGATCGTCGACGACACGCCGGACAACATCACGCTGCTGTCCATGCTGCTGAAGGACAAGTACAACACCAAGGTTGCCAAGGACGGCGCCACCGCGCTGCAGATCGTGGAGACGTCTACGGTCGACCTGGTGCTGCTGGACGTGATGATGCCCGGCATGGACGGCTACGAGACCTGCCGCCGCCTCAAGCAGGACCCGGCCAGCGCCGACATCCCGGTGCTGTTCCTGACGGCCAAGAGCCAGCCGGAGGACGAGGCGCTCGGCCTGCGCCTCGGTGCGGTCGACTACCTGACCAAGCCTATCAGCCCGCCCATCCTGTTCGCGCGCGTGGCCACCCACTTGAAGCTGCGCGCCGCCAGCCAGACGCTGAAGGCCGAGAACAGCAACCTGGAAAACCTGGTGCAGGAACGCACCGGCCAGCTGTCGCTGATGCAGGACGCCACCATCATGGCCATGGCCACCATGGCTGAAACGCGCGACAACGAGACCGGCAATCATATCCGCCGCACGCAAAACTACGTCGCCGCGCTGGCGCGCAAGCTGCAAAAGCACCCGCGTTTTTCGGCCGAACTGACGGACGAGAATATCACGCTGCTGTACAAGTCAGCACCGCTGCACGACATCGGCAAGGTGGGCATACCGGACAGCATCCTGCTCAAGCCGGGCAAGCTGGATAAGGACGAGTTCGAGATCATGAAGCTGCACGCGGTGCGCGGGCGGGACACGATACGCCAGGTTGAGCAGTACATCGGCGGCAGCAACGGCTTCCTCACCTATGCCCGCGAGATCGCCCATTCGCACCAGGAGAAGTGGGACGGTTCCGGCTATCCGGAAAAACTGGCGGGTGAGGCGATTCCGCTGTCGGCGCGGCTGATGGCGGTGGCGGACGTCTACGATGCGCTCATTTCCAGGCGCATTTACAAGCCGCCGTTCAGCCACGCGGAGGCGGTGGCGGTGATGAAGGACGGGCGCGGCAGCCATTTCGACCCCGATATCCTGGATGCCTTCATCGAGATCGAGGGCGTTTTTGCGGAAATCGCCACCAAGTTCCGGGACGCGGAAGATGTTGTGGGTGAGCAGCTTCCTTAGAAATAGTATATATTGTTTATATTGTTGAAAATTCTGGAGCTAAAATGAACAAAACCGTTTCCGCCGAAAACCCAGCCGCCACCCCAGCCGCCACCCCCGTCGAACAGGCCTCCGCGCCGAAGGCCAATAGCGCCAAGCCGGCCGCCCCGCGCGCAGCCGCCGCGAAAGCTGCGGCATCAAAGACTACCGCAGTGAAAGCCGCCGCTCCCAAGACTGCAACTACCAAAGCTGTAGCCGCCAAGGCCGCTGCGCCGAAAGCCGTGACAGCGGCCGCTGCGCCGAAGGCCGCAGCAGCGAAGGCTGCGGCTGCCAAGACCTCCGCGACGAAAGCTGCCGCGACCAAAGCCTCTGCACCGAAGGCCGCCGCGTCCAAATCCGCCGCGCCCCGGGCCGCCGCCAAGGCCGTGCCGAAAGCGGCCGCGAAAGCCGCGCCGAAAGCGGCCGTGAAAGCTGCGCCGAAAGCCGCCGCCAAGGCCGCTCCCAAGGCGAGCGCCAAGGCCGCCGCCAAGCCTGCCGCAGCCGTCAAGGAAAAAGCCCGCAAGGACAAACTGGTGCGCGACAGCTTCACCATGCCGGAGGCTGAATACGCCGTGCTGGGCCAGGTGAAGAAGGCCGCCCTGAAAGCCGGTTTCGAGATCAAGAAAAGCGAACTGCTGCGCGTTGGCGTTGCCCTGATCAGCAAGATCGACATGGCCACCCTGAAAGGCGTGCTGGGCTCGCTGCCGCAACTGAAGACCGGCCGTCCGAAAAAGGCCTGATGCCGTTGCATGTAACCAAAGTGACATGACTTTGTCACGGTCCTGAAGTATTCCCGGGCTACGCTTGCTTCGTCTCAACTCACAAGGACGAAGCATGCAACAGCCTATCTTACAGACGGAAATCCGCACTTCCTCCGCCAAGCTGTCGCTCAGCATGGCCAGCACCCCCGAGGAACTGCGCGAAGTGCAGCGTCTGCGCTACAAGGTCTTCATCGAAACGATGGGCCTGACCGCGCTGGCCAGCGAAGACGGGTTGGACAGCGACGAGTTCGACGCACACTGCGATCACCTGATCGTGCGCGACACCAATACCCTGAGCGTGGTTGGCACCTACCGCCTGCTGAGCGCCGCGCGCGCCCACAAGCTGGGGCGCGTCTACTCCGAGAATGAATTCGACCTTAGCCGCCTGAACAACGTACGCAACCGCATCGTGGAAGCGGGCCGCGCCTGCATCCACCCGGATTACCGTGGCGGCAGCGTGATCATGCTGCTGTGGTCCGGCCTGGCGGAATACATGCGCCGCGAACGCTGCGACTTCCTGGCCGGCTGTGCCAGCATCAGCCTGGCGGACGGCGGCCACAATGCGGTGGCCGTGTACAACTCGCTGGCCGCCCGGCACATGGCGCCGGCCGAGTACCGCGTCACCCCCCACCTGCCTTTCCCGTACAGCAAACTCGAAGCCGCGCAAAGCCCGCAAGTGCCGCCGCTGCTCAAGGGCTATATGCGTTCGGGCGCGTGGATTTGCGGCGAGCCGGCCTGGGATCCTGATTTCGAAAGCGCCGACCTGTTCCTGCTGATGCCGCTGGCCAACCTGGACAGCCGCTACGCCCGCCACTACGGCGTGGAAGGCTGAGCGGTGCCTGACGCAATCAGCCTGCGCTGCGCGGTGCTCAGCGTGAGCAGCCCGCACGGCGCCGCGCGGGACGGGGCGGGGGAACTGCTGGCGGCGCGCGCCGAAGCGGCCGGCCACAGCGTGGTGCGGCGCGTGTGCGTGGGCGACGACGTGGGCGCGGTGCGGCGCATGCTGAGCGACTGTATCGCCGACCCCGAGATCCAGGTGGTGCTGAGCTCCGGCGGCAGCGGCTTCGTGCGGCGCAATGCCGTGCCGGAAGCGGCCGCCGGCCTGCTGGAGCAGGAAATACGCGGGTTCGGCGACCTGCTGCAGCATCTGGCCTACAGCGCCGTCGGCAGCACCATCGTGCAGTCGCGCGCGCTGGCGGGCTACGCCAATGGCACCCTGATTTTCTGCCTGCCGGGCGTGGTGGGCGCCTGCGCGCTGGCGTGGGACCGCATCATCAGCGCGCAGCTTGCGATCGCGCCGCGAAAAAACCGCTTGCAGACGGCCTGAGCACGGATTATAGTGATTGTACCGATTGGTACATGTCGTACCGGTCGGAACAATTGAAAGGTATATCCCATGTCCAATCCCATCCCCACCCGTCCGCCGCTGCCGCCTTTCACCCGCGAAAGCGCCATGGAAAAAGTCCGCCTGGCTGAAAATGGCTGGAACACCCGCGACGCCGACAAAGTCGCGCTGGCCTATACGGAAGACAGCTGGTGGCGCAACCGGGGCGAATTCGTCCAGGGCCGCTCCGCCATCGTCGGCCTGCTCAAGCGCAAATGGACGCGCGAACTGGACTACCGGCTGGTGAAAGAATTGTGGGCCCATGACGGCGCCCGCATTGCAGTCCGCTTCGCCTACGAATACCATGACGACTCCGGCCAGTGGTTCCGCGCCTACGGCAATGAAAACTGGGAGTTCGACGAGCATGGCCTGATGCACCACCGTCACGCCAGTATCAACGAAACGCCGATCAAGGAGTCCGAGCGCAAGCTGTTCTGGGATGCCAGCGGCCCGCGCCCGGCGGAGCACCCCGGCCTGACCGAGCTGGGTTTTTAAGCGGTTTTTTTAGTTTGGAAAGTATGCAATGGCAAGAATGATCGCAGAGCGGGCCGACGTGGTGCCGCTGCTGGCCGAAGTGTTCCGCGCCTACGGCTTTGAAGGGGCCAGCCTGGCCCGGATTACCGAAGGTACGCGGCTGGGAAAGGGCAGTATCTACAACTTCTTCCCCGGCGGCAAAGAGGAAATGGCGGACGCCGTGCTGGGCGAGATCGACGCCTGGTTTCGCCTGCACGTGTTCGAGCCATTGCATGAGAGCGCCGACCCGGCCGGCGGCATCGTCCACATGTTCGACCAGGTCGAGCGCTATTTCCAGTCCGGCCGCAAGGTCTGCCTGGTGGGTGTGTTCGCGCTGGGCAACGAGCGCGACCGCTTCGCCATCAAGGTACGCGATTACTTCGCCGCCTGGATCGATGCGTTGGCCAGCGCGCTGGTGCGCACCGGCAGGAGCGGCACCGAGGCGGCGGCGCTGGCCGAGGAAGTGGTGGGCGGCATCCAGGGCGCACTGGTGCTGGCGCGCGCGTTCGATCGGCCGGACATGTTCGTTACCACGACACAACGCCTGCGCATGCGGTTGAGCAATTGAAATAAAGCAAGAAAATGGGGATGGACAAACAGGAGGGTAACAGCGGGGCTTGGGCTGTTGGTTGGCGCCGGTGACCGCGATGCCGGCGCCTGGCATAGCACGACTGGGAGCTTAGTCAGTGCATCGAGGCAGTCGATAAATCTTTCAGCTCGCGGATGCTTAATTCCGATTTCTCGTGCATACGAAGCAAAATGGTTGCTCCCACCGCCAGCTTTCGATGGCGGATCTTGCTGATAATGGGCGGCTGCACTTCCAGCACACGGCACAGTTCCGCATCATTTTTGAGGTGCATCTTCTCAATCAGCGTATCGAGCAGCTTGTTGGGCACAAAGCTGGAGGGTTCCAACGCCCTTGCTCGATTCATTGCTTCGATCAGTTCGAGTTTTTTTTGCCGCACGCTCATTTTTTCCTCCTTAGTTAGAAAAACGTGGATAGATTGGCGTCTCCTGGCTTGTGTTTTACCGCCCAAACGGCGTAAACATGGCGGATCAACTCAACTATTAATAACCAAGCAAGTTGTATGTATGATACTGCAACGGTAGATTATTGGTAGGTCTAGGACAAAAAAAATTCTTGTTTATTGCGCAAACCGGTTGACGGATGTTGTTTCTTGTAGTCCCGAGCTCGTCAACACAAGAGTGCGGTCGGCCAGCTCGGCGGCGGCGTGCGAATGGGTCACCATGATGGTGCAGGCGCCGCTGGCCTTGATTTCTTTGCGTAGCAGCAAAAGGATGCTGTGCGCGGTGTCGGGGTCGAGGTTGCCGGTGGGTTCGTCGGCCAGCACCAGGCCGGGCCGGTGCACCAAGGCGCGCGCGATGGCCACGCGCTGCAGCTGCCCGCCGGACAGCTGATGCGGATAGTCGGCGCCGCGCCCCTGCAGCCCGACCGCCTCCAGCATGTCCAGCGCGCGCTGTTGCGGCTGGCCGTTCAGCAGCAGCGGCAGGGCCACATTCTGCAGCAGCGTCAGGTGCGGCAGCACGTGGAAGGCCTGGAAGATGAAGCCCATTTTCTGGCGCCGCAGCCGGGTGGCGGCGTCGTCATCCAGCGCGGACATGGCCACGCCGTCGAGCACGATGGGCGCCTCGGCCGCCGCATCCGGCTGGTCCAGCCCGGCGATCAGGTTCAGCAAGGTGGACTTGCCCACCCCCGATTCGCCCATGATGGCGACAAACTCGCCCGCGCGGAAGTTCCAGTTCAGATTGGCCAGCACGGGGCGGCCGGCATAGGTTTTGGACAGGTTGCGCAGGGCGAGCATGGACTTCCTTATCGGGTGAGGGCGCGCCGGGTAGCGAAGCTGGCCGCATCCACCAGCGCCACCAGCAGCAGCATGGCGATGATGACGGTGGCAGCCGCCTGCATCTGGAACAGCGACAAATGGTATTTCAGCATTTGCCCCAGCCCGCCGGCGCCGACCACGCCCAGGATGGCGGCGGCGCGGATATTGTTCTCCCACCGGTACAGGGTGTAGGACAGCATCTGCGGCAGCGTTTGCGGCAAGGTGGCGTAGAAGAAGGCGGCCATCGGCGAGGCGCCGTTGGTGCGCAGGCTATGCTCGGGCAGCGGCGCGGCGTTCTCCAGCGCGTCGGCGAACAGCCGGCCCAGCACGCCGGCGGTGTGCGCGGCCAGTGCCAGGGTGCCGGCGAACGGCCCCAGGCCGGCGGCAATCATCAGGATGGAGGCCCACACCAGTTCCGGCACCGAGCGCAGCACGTTGAGCATCACGCGCACGGCGGCGCGCGCCGGGCGGCCGAAGCGGCCCGCGCCGGGCAGGGCGAGCAGCAGCCCGCCGGCCACCGCCAGCAAGGTGCCGAGGGCCGACATGGCCAGCGTTTCCAGCGTGGCGTTGGCGGTCTTGACCAGGAAGGGTATGGCCAGTTCCGGCGGCGCGAAGCCGGCCAGGAATTCACCGCTGCTGCGCACCGCGTCCGCGCTGAACAGGGCCGACCATTTGAGCGGCAAGGTGGCGAAGCTGGCCAGCACCAGCACGGCCAGGGCCAGCGCCATCAGCCAGCCGGACCAGGAGCGCGGCGGCGCGCTGGGCATGGAGGCATCCGTCATCCGAGGCGCCTCCGCAGGTATTTCGAGACCAGGTCGGCGGCCGCCACCAGCAGCACGAACACCAGCAGCATGGACGACACTTCGCCGCCCGAGAGCATCTTCATCGACTCGTCCATGCGCTGGCCCAGTCCGCCGGCGCCGACAAAGCCCATCACCACCGAGCCGCGGATGGCGCATTCCCAGCGGTACACGGTGTAGGAGACCAGTTCCGACGCCGCTTCCGGCAGCGCGCCGTACAGCAGCGCCGCCAGCCTGCCGCTGCCGTTGGCCAGCAGCGTGTCGGCCGCGTGGGCTTCGGAGGACTCGAGGATTTCGGCGTAGACCTTGCCCAGCATGCCGCAGTAGGTGAGGGCGATGGCCAGCACGCCCGCCGTCGGGCCCAGGCCGACGATGCGCACGAACAGCAGCGCCCACACCAGCTCGGGCACGCTGCGCAGCAAAATCAGCAGCCAGCGCACGGCCTGGCGCAGCAGGCGCGAAGGCAGGGCCATGCGGCCGCTGCCCAGGCGGGAAATTGACAGGCGCTCGGTCACCAGCAGGGTGGCGGGGATGGCGCCGATCAGCGCGAGCGTGAGCCCGGCGGTGGCGATGGCGACGGTGAGCCAGGTTTCGCGCAGCAGCATGGCCAGGAATTCCGGGTCGTGCGCGGGCGGCACGAAGCCGGCCAGGAAGCGCCCGGTGGCCGCCAGGCTTTGCCAGTCGAACAGCAGCGCGGGCTTGAACTCGCTGGCCACGATCATCGGCCACAGCACGATCAGGGCGAGCACGGTGAGCGTCACCCGGCCGCGCCAGGCGGGGTCGGGGTGGCGCTCGGAATAGGGTACAGCGGGAATGTTGCGCATACGGGCCAGGACTTTACAGGCAGGCGCCGATGGCCAGCTTTTCGGGCGTGCTATCCAGCGAAGGCGCGTTGGCCGGCGGCTGTTCGCCCAGGTACAGCTCGGCGATCATCGCTTCGGTGACCTGCTCGCGCGGCAGGTCGAAGGCGATGCGGCCTTTTTTCAGCGCCACAATGCGCGTGAAATTGGCCAGCGCCAGGTCCACCTGGTGCAGGCTGCACACCAGCGCGGCGCCGCGTTCGCGGGCTTCCTGCTGCAGGGTGGCCAGCGTCAGCTGCGACAGCGCCGGGTCCAGCGCGGACAGCGGTTCGTCCACCAGCAGCGCCTGCGCGTCCGACAGCATCAGGCGCGCCAGGCCGCAGCGCTGGCGTTCGCCGCCGGACAGGCGGTCCACGCGGCTATACAGCTTGTCGCCCAGGTTGAAGCGGGCCAGCGCGCGGTAGGCCGCTTCCGGATCGACCGGTTTCACCAGCGAGCGCAGTGCGCGCCACAGGCTCCAGTGCGGCAGGCGCGCGGCCAGCACCGCCGTTACCACGCGCTGGCGCGGCGGCAGCGGCGGCGTTTGCGGCGCCAGGAACAGGCGCGCGCGCAGGCGGTGGCGGGCTCCGTTGTCCAATGCCCACGGGTCGACGCCGAAGGCCGTGTAGCGGCCGCCGTCGCCCGACTGCGGCTGGTGGTTGCACGCCAGCGTGGCCAGCAGCGTGGTCTTGCCGGCGCCCGAGGGGCCGATCAGCGCAAGCTGTTCGCCCGGCGCGATGGCCAGGTCGATGGCGTGCAGCGCCGGCGTGCGGGCGCCGCCGTGATGGCGCACCGTCAGACGCTCGAGCAGGTACAAGGGAGATGCCATATTACTTCTTCAGCAGGCCCGCGTTGACTGCAGCCGCTTCGATGGCGGTGTAGTTTTCAGCCTTGGTCGGAATGAACTTGGAGGCGCGCTGCAGGTCCAGGATCGCTTTGTCTTCAGGCTTGGACGGATCCAGCGCCAGGAAGGCTTCGGTGATTTTTTTCTTCATCTCGGCCGGCATGTCGGCGCGCACGGTCCAGTTGTAGTCGTAGTAGCCCGGGGTGGTGTAGAAAACGCGCACGGCGCTCGGGTCGACCTTCTTCTCGGCCACCAGCTTTTCCCACACGGAGATGTTCAAGGCGCCCGCGTCGACCTTGCCGCCGGCAACCGCGGCGACGGTGGCGTCGTGCGCGCCGGAGTAGGCGACCCGTTTCAGGTCGGTGTCCGGGTTGATCTTGGCGCCCAGCAGGAAGGAACGCGGCATCAGGTGGCCGGAGGTGGAGGACTCGGAACCGAAGCTCAGGGTTTTGCCTTTGAGGTCGTCCAGCTTGGTGATGGCCTTGTTGGTGGTGACGAACACCGAGCGGAATTTCTCGTCCTCGGCGCGCTGCACCAGCGGCACGACCTGGCCCTTGCTGCGGTCCTTGGCTTGCACGAAGGTGAAGCCGCCGAACCACACCATGTCCAGCTTGTGGTTGATCAGGCCTTCCACCGATGCCGCGTAGTCGGTCACCGGGGTGAACTCGACCTTCACGTTCAGCTTCTTCTCCAGATACTCGCCCAGCGGCTTGAACTTGCGCTGCAGTTCGGTCGGTGCTTCGTCCGGGATGGCGGACACGCGCAGTACTTGCTGCGCAGGGGCTTGCGCGGCGGCAAACAGCAGTCCGGCAGCCATCAGCGATTTGACGAGGTTCAGTGGTGAGAGTTTCATGAGGAGGGATACCTGTTTATTGTTAAGGATGTTGGTTAAGCGGCATGGTTAAGTAACTAACCGAGCAATGCACGGCTGTGGCAGCGTCAGCCCGAAACGTGATATTCAGCTATGATAGCAAAACTGTCATCGGCAGCAGGCCCGGTGATGGCCGACCAACTTGACTGAGCACACTATGCCTATGTCCCGTACTGCGGCGATCCGCGTGATTTCGCCTGATGTTTCCAACCGGCCAGCCAGCATTCCGCATGGCAGCCCGGCCGCCATCGCCGAGATCAGCACCGGTTTGCTGGCCGAGCGGGCCAACACCTCGCCCAAATATTTGTACGACAGCCTGGGTTCCAAGCTGTTCGAAGCGATTTGCGAGCTGCCCGAATACTATCCCACGCGCACCGAAGCGTCCATCTTTGAGCGCCATGGCGCCGAGATTGCGCAGGCAGTGGGGCGCGGGTCCACGCTGATCGACCTGGGCGCGGGCAACTGCGCCAAGGCCGCCAGCCTGTTCCCGCTGCTGCACCCGGCGCAATACGTGCCGGTCGATATCTCGCGCGACTTTCTGCTGGAAGCGGTCAGCCGGCTGCAGCAGCGCTTCCCGCACATCGAAATGACGCCGCTGGGGCTGGATTTTTCGCGCAGCTTCCATTTGCCGGCCAGCGTGCGGCCCGAGCGGCGCGTGTTCTTTTATCCAGGTTCATCGATAGGCAACTTCGCGCCGCATGAGGCGATTGCCTTCCTGCGCCGCATGCGCGCCAACGAACAGGGGGACGGCGGCTTGCTGATCGGCGTGGACCTGATCAAGGACGGCGCCGTCTTGGACGCGGCCTACGACGACGCGATCGGCGTGACGGCCTCGTTCAACCTGAACATGCTGCGCCACCTGAACCATCTGATCGGCGCCGACTTCGACGTCACCCAGTGGCAGCACAGGGCGTTCTTCAACGCCGAAGAAAGCCGGGTGGAGATGCACCTGGAAGCGCGCGAGGGGCTGACCGTGAGCTGGGGAGGCTACGAGCGCCATTTCGCGCGCGGGGAGCGGATTCATACGGAAGACAGCTACAAGTACACCCGGCGCAGTTTTATCGACCTGCTGCAGGAGGCCGGTTTCGCCGCCACGCGCACCTGGACCGACGACGCGCAATGGTTCGCGGTGCTGCATGCCAGGGCGATAGGCGACTGACCGGGGCACCCAGACCATGCACATGACCGACCCTGCGCACTGGATAGCGCGCTACAACACGGTGCGCGAGCGTTCGCTGGCGCTGGCCGAACCGCTGTCGGACGAAGACTGCGGTGCCCAGTCGATGCCGGACGCGAGCCCCATCAAGTGGCACCTGGCGCACACCACGTGGTTCTTCGAGACTTTCATCCTGGAGCGCCTGGAGACGCAGTTCGCGCCTTTCCATCCGGCGTTCCGGGTACTGTTCAACTCGTATTACAACGGCATCGGCGAGAAGCATCCGCGCCCGCAGCGCGGCTTGCTGACGCGGCCCGCGCTGGCGGAAGTGAAAGCCTACCGCGCCAACGTGGACGTGCGCATGGCGCGCCTGTTCGCAGGCGAGCTGGCCGCGCCGCAGCGGGAACAGCTGGAAATGCTGGTCACGCTCGGCCTGGAGCACGAGCAGCAGCACCAGGAATTGATGCTGACGGATGTGAAGCACCTGCTGGCGCAGAACCCCCTGCATCCCGCCTACGTTCAGCGCGCCGAGGCGCCGGCCGGCGCATTGGCCGTCGCGGGGCGACCCGGCAGTTCCGCCGCAGCCGCGTCCGGCGCCGGCGGCGCGCCGGACTGGATCGCGTTCGACGGCGGCCTGGCCGAGATCGGCCATGGCGGCGATGGCTTCTGCTTCGACAACGAGCTGCCGCGCCACCGCCAATATGTGGCGCCGTTTGCGCTGGCCTCGCGCCTGGTCACGAACGGTGAGTACCTGGCCTTCATCGAAGCGGGCGGATATGAAACGCCGTCGCTCTGGCTGGCCGAGGGCTGGGACTGGGTTTGCACGCAAGGCTTGCGCAAGCCGATGTACTGGCTGCGGGACGAGACTAGCGGGCAATGGTCCGAGTTCACGCTGTTCGGCTTGCAGCCGCTGGACCCGCAAGGCCCGGCCACGCATTTGTCGCTGTTCGAGGCGGACGCCTACGCGCACTGGCGCGGCGCGCGCCTGCCCACCGAGGGCGAGTGGGAGCTCGCGGCGCAGCAGCTGGCGCCGGAAACCGGCCAGCTGCACCCGGCTGCGGCGCGGGAGGACGGCGACGCCGGCCTGTTGCAGATGTTCGGCCATTGCTGGCAATGGACCAGCAGCAGCTATGCCCCCTATCCCGGCTACGAGACGGCGCCGGGCGCGCTGGGCGAATACAACGGCAAGTTCATGCTGAACCAGTACGTGCTGCGCGGCTCGTCGTGTGCCACGCCGGCGGGGCATGCACGCGC
Source organism: Massilia sp. NBRC 108631 (assembly GCF_059704565.1). NCBI lineage: Bacteria > Pseudomonadati > Pseudomonadota > Betaproteobacteria > Burkholderiales > Oxalobacteraceae > Massilia > Massilia sp. NBRC 108631. The sequence goes on along the minus strand of NZ_BAAKJE010000182.1, from coordinate 92,178 downwards.
CAGCTACCGCAATTTCTTCCCTGCCGGCGCGCGCTGGCAATTCACGGGCATACGCCTGGCGCGGCGCTAGCGGCAGGTCGGGTGGGGCCGGGGCCGGAGGTTCGCCCCCCACGCCATCAGGCGGCGCGGCGCTCCAGCAGCGCGCGGGTGGGCGGCTTGATGTTTGCGTGCCCCGGCCCTGCGGCCAGCCGGAACTGGCTGACCACGTCCTGCAGCGCGCCGGTCTGGTCGTGCATCGCCGCCGCTGCCGCCGCTGCCTGCTCGACCAGCGCCGCGTTCTGCTGCGTGGTCTGATCCATCTGGCTGATGGCGACGTTGATCTGTTCGATGCCGTCGGTCTGCTCGCGGTTGGCCAGCGTGATCTCGCCCACGATGTCGCTCACGCGCCGCACGCTGGCTACCACTTCATCCATGGTGCTGCCGGCCTGTTCCACCAGCGCGGCGCCGGCGTCCACCTTGCCCACCGAATCGGCGATCAGTTCCTTGATTTCCCTGGCTGCGCTGGCGGACCGCTGCGCAAGGGTACGTACTTCGGACGCCACCACGGCAAAGCCGCGCCCCTGTTCCCCGGCGCGCGCCGCTTCCACGGCCGCGTTCAGCGCGAGGATATTGGTCTGGAAGGCGATGCCGTCGATCACCCCCACAATTTCGGCAATCCTGCGCGAGGAGGCGTTGATCGAACCCATGGTTTCCACCACTTGCGACACCACTTTGCCGCCGCGCTGCGCCACTGCCGACGCGCTTTGCGCCAGCTGGTTGGCCTGGCGCGCGTTGTCGCTGTTGTTGCGCACGGTGGCGGTCATTTCGATCATGGACGAAGCGGTTTGCTCCAGCGCGCTGGCCTGCGCCTCGGTGCGCGCGGACAGGTCCATATTGCCGCTGGCGATCTCGCTCGACGCGGTGGCGATGGCGCCGGTGCCGCTGCGCACCTGGCCGACGATGTGCGCCAGGCTGCCATTCATGTCTTTCAGCGCCTCCAGCAGCTGGCCCGCCTCGCAGCGCGTGTCGGCCTCGATCTGGCTGGTCAGGTCGCCCGCCGCCACGGCGCGCGCCACGCGCAGCGCGTGGCCGATCGGCGTGGTGATGGAGTGCGTCACGCGCCAAGCGAAAGCCACGCCCAGCAGCAACGCCAGCACGCCCAAGCCGGCCATCATGCGCTCCGCCGTGCCGATGTTCGCCTTCACCAGCGCGCCGTGTTCGGTGACGATGCCGCGCTGCAGATCGTTCAGTTGCTTGACGCTGCCTTGCAGCGCAGCCAGCACCGGCAGCGTTTCGCTGCGCATCAGCTGTGCCGCCTCATCGCGCTGGCCGGCGGCGATCAGCTTGTCGACCCTGCTGAAGGATTGCACATACTGCACCCGTTGCGCGCGGATCGTCGCCAGCAGCGCTTTGCCCTCCGGCAGCACAACCAGCTGCTCCAGCAGCGCCAGGGCGTCCGAAATAGTCTTTTTGTTGGCGTCGATACCGGCGTGGATGCGCGCCTGGGCTGTGGCATCGGAGGCGATGAACAGCTCCAGTACCAGCGCCGAGTTGGCGCGCGTGGTGGCCGCGATGGTGGCGGCGGCATCGGCCTTGCGCCAGTCCTGGTCCACCATGGTGGTGCTCAGGTCGCCTATCTGCCACAGCCGCTGCAAGCCCACGCCGATCAGTGCCGCCATCAGCAGCAGAACCACGCCGAAGCCCAACCCAAGCCGGGCGCCTATCTTCAGATTCGCCAGTTTCATGCTTCCCTCCCGAAATGTTGCAGTGCAAAAACAGTATAGCAACTTTCGGGAAAGGTGTTCTGTGCTGGACAGCGCTAGCGCAAGGCCAGATGCAGCAAGCGTGGCTGCTGAGCATCGGAGTGCGCCATCGGCCCGGCTGGCATTGCAATCAGCAGCTCGCCATTTACCTTGCCGTAGGGTTGCAGTTCGATGCGCATCTTGAGCTGGCGGTCCAGCGCCACAAAGTCGTTCGAGCCGATGGCCACGATCTGGTGTTCGGTCCAGTCGTCCACCCTGGCGAAGTAGCGCTTGTCCACCCGCCGCAGATAGAGGGTCTGGCCATTGGCCAGGTTGTAGGCGCCGGCGAACTGCTGGAATTCGTCGCGCTGCATGGGAATGATCTGCCCGGGGGCCGGTGCTTCGATCTGGCGCACGGGGCCGGGAATGGTCACGGTGTCGGCGGTCTGCGCGCCCGCCAGCAGTGACCCAGAGGCGAGCAGGCCCGCCAGGATAAGCGTTTTCATGATGAGGTCCTTCCTTCGCGATGACAGCCAGGCAATCTAGGCAGTCTAGGCTTGCGGGAAGGGGCGCGCGTCATTCAAGTGAATGAGGCCGCGGGCATGCGGGGGGCTAAAGTTGTTGTTTGTCCAAGACAGCCATCACTGCGCCGACCACCGCTTCCGGCCGGGTGTACAGAATGGACTGGCCTGCGTCCTGCACGATGGTGCTGCTGCCGCGCGTGGACAAGGCCGCCAATTGCCGGCTGGCGAGGGATTCGGCGCGCGCGAGCACCGCCAGCGGCATGTCGCCGTAGCTCTTGCGCGCGGCGCGCAGCTGGCTGGCGCTGGCGGCCAGGTTGTCGATTTCGGAGGCGCGCGAGCGCCAGTAGGCGGGTTTGGCCACTTGTGCCGTTTGCGCGGCAGCCAGTTTGGGGCCGGTTTCGCCGCCTGGCGCGTAGGCGCAAGCAGGGGCGGCGCCGATCTTGCCGCTGTTGGCGGCGTCCAGGCAAGCCAGGGCTGCCTCGCGTGCCGCCGCCAGCGATGCGGCTTGCGGGAGCGCGGCGCCGTCATTGGCATTGGCGGCAGGAGCGGCTGCCGCCAGTTCCTCGTCGGACGGCGGCTCCACCAGCACCAGGCCGGTGACGTTGCCGCGTCGGCGCGCGGCGAACTGCTGCGCAATCATGGCGCCGAAGCCGGCGCCCACCAGCACGTAAGGCCCATCCATGCGCGCATTCTTCAGCATGAAGTGCAGGTCCTTGGTGGCGTTGCCGGCCGTGGCGGCGCGGGTGGCCGGGTCGCTGAAGCCCATGCCGGCGCGGTCGTACACGCAGGCGCGGGTGCGCTTGGCCACTTCCGGCTGCACGGAGGACCAGTCCCAGCCCGCGCGGCCGCCGTCGGCCTCGAACAGCACGGTGGGCGAGCCCTTGCCCATGCAATACATATTCAGCTTGCGGTCGCCCACGTCCACCTTGACCTGCCCGCTGGCGTAAGCATCCTGCCCCGCAGGCGGGGCGGCGTGGGTGCTGGCGGCGGCTAGCAGGAGGGCGGCAGCCGCCCCGGAGAACGTGGGCCAGCGCATCATGCAGTGGCGTCCGCGCCGGCGGCCGCGGGGGCTGCAGCCGCTTCCTTCTGCCGGATCTGGCGGTTGACGGCGCTCAGCACGGCCTTGAAGGACGCAGTGACGATGTTGCTGTCGATGCCGGCGCCGAACAGGGTCGGGCCGTTTTCCAGGCGCAGCTCAACATAGCAGGCCGCCTTGGCGTTGGCGCCGGAGCCGATCGAGTGCTCGTGGTAGTCCATCAGCTTGATGTCCAGGCCGAGCGCGTCGACGAAGGCGTCGATCGGGCCATTGCCGCCGCCTTGCAGCGCCATGCTGGCGCCACGGTGGCTGAGGGCGATGTCGATCTGCACCGGCTCGTCGCTGGTGGTGTCTTCCTGCATCTTGTGCGAGCTGTAGGCGTACGGCGCGGTCTGCTCCAGATATTCCTGGCTGAAGATCTGGTGGATGCCTTCGGAGGTGATTTCCAGGCCGGTCTGGTCGGCCACCGCCTGCACCGCGCGGCTGAACTCGATCTGCAGGCGGCGCGGCAGCACCAGGCCGAAGTCCTGCTCGAGCAGGTAGGCCATGCCGCCCTTGCCGGACTGGCTGTTCACGCGGATCACCGCGTCGTAGCTGCGGCCCAGGTCTTGCGGGTCGATCGGCAGGTAGGGGATTTCCCAAGGCTGGTCCGGCTGCTGCTTGGCGAAGCCTTTCTTGATCGCGTCCTGGTGCGAACCGGAGAAGGCGGTGAACACCAGGTCGCCCACGTAAGGATGGCGCGGGTGCACCGGCAGCTGGTTGCATTCCTCGACCAGCTTGCGCACGCTGTCAATGTCGGAGAAGTCCAGGCCCGGGTGCACGCCCTGGGTGTACAGGTTCAACGCCAGCGTCACCAGGTCCACGTTGCCGGTGCGCTCGCCGTTGCCGAACAGGCAGCCTTCCACGCGGTCGGCGCCGGCCATGACGGCCAGTTCGGCGGCGGCAATCGCGGTGCCGCGGTCGTTATGCGGGTGCACCGACAGGATCAGCGAATCGCGGCGTTCCAGCTTGCGCGACATCCATTCGATCTGGTCGGCATACACGTTGGGCGTGCTGCACTCCACGGTCGACGGCATGTTGATGATCATCTTCTTCTGCGGGGTCGGCTTCCAGATGGCGCTGACGGCGTCGCAGATATGCTTGGAGAAATCGAGCTCGGTGGTGGAGAACGATTCCGGCGTGTATTCGAATCCCCAGTCGGTTTGCGGGTGCTGGGCGATCAGTTGCTTCACCAGCGTGGTGCCGGTGGTGGCGATGTTGGTGATTTCTTCGCGCGACATGCCGAACACCACTTTGCGGAACACCGGCGCCACCGAGTTGTACAGGTGGACAATGGCGCGCTTGGCGCCGGCCGCCGCTTCCACGGTGCGGCGGATCAGCTCTTCGCGCGACTGCGTCAGCACGATGATGGTGACGTCGTCCGGAATGCGGTCTTCGTCGATCAGCTTGCGCACGAAGTCGAAGTCGGTCTGCGAGGCCGAAGGGAAGCCCACTTCGATTTCCTTGATGCCGATCTTGATCAGCATTTCAAAGAAGCGCAGCTTCTTCTCGGGGCTCATCGGCTCGATCAGCGCCTGGTTGCCGTCGCGCAGATCGGTGCTCATCCAGATCGGCGGCTTGCTGATGATGGCGTTCGGCCAGGTGCGGTCGGTCAATTGGACAGCCGGGAAGGCGCGGTATTTCGCTGCTGGGTTTTGCAACATCATGGTGGTACTCCTGAGTCTTCTGAATTTTGGAAAGCCCCATGCCGGTCATGGGCGCATGCGATGTGGCGTTGGCTGCCTGGCGGGCCACGGAGACGCTAGGCCAGGCAACCGGTCGGTAGCGATAGCAGTAGCAGCGCGAAACCTCGGACGGTGCGTGCGGTGCTACGGTGCGTGTGGATAGCCGTGGTGGACATCGGTGCAAACTTTCCTGATTTGGGGGAGACTTGCGCAGCTTGTGGCCGGCGCAGGGGTACAACTGTGACGCGTTTTTAAGCGCGTGCTAGTAGGCGCGGCGCTAGCGATAGGGCGCTAGGAGCCGGCAGCAGGAAAGCGGATAGGTGCGGATGCGGGAACATGGGCTTTAATGTAAGGCAGCAAGTTCAACTCTGTCAAGCGAATTTGCTGCCTTGCAGCGAAGCTTACGACACAGTCACGCGCGCCGCGCCTGCGGCAGTCCTGCCCACCACGGCGGCGGCGTCGAAGCCCTCGCGCGCAAACAGGGCCAGCACCTCGTCCACGCTGGCCGGATCGCAGGCCACCAGCAGCCCGCCGGACGTCTGCGGGTCGGTCAGCAGGGCCTGCTGTGCCGGGGTGATGCCGGCCGACAGCGCCACGTCCTTGCCGTAGGCATCCCAGTTGCGGCCCGAGGCGCCGGTGAAGTAGCCGTCCGCGGCCAGCTGCGCCACGCCCGGCAGCAGCGGAATGCGGGCCATGTCCAGCTGTGCTTCCAGGCCGGCGCCGCGCGCCAGCTCCAGCAGGTGGCCCAGCAGGCCGAAGCCGGTGACGTCGGTCATGGCGTGCACCCCCGGCATGGCGGACAGCGCCTGGCCCGGTTTGTTCAGCTTGGTGGTGTTGGCGATCATGGCGGCGTAGCCGTCCGCACCCAGCTTGTCCTTCTTCAGCGCGGCCGACAGCACGCCCACGCCCAGCGGCTTGCCCAGCACCAGCACGTCGCCCGGCAGCGCGCCGGAATTGCGCTTGACCTTGGACGGATGCACCAGGCCCAGCACCACCAGGCCATAGATCGGCTCCACCGAATCGATGGTGTGGCCGCCGGCGATGGGAATGCCCGCCTCGGCGCAGATCGATTCGCCGCCCTTGATGATCTGGCCTATGGTTTCGATCGGCAGTTTGTTGACCGGCATGCCGACCAGGGCCAGCGCCATGATGGGCGTGCCGCCCATGGCGTACACGTCCGAGATGGCGTTGGTGGCGGCGATGCGGCCGAAGTCGAACGGATCGTCCACGATGGGCATGAAAAAGTCGGTGGTGGCGATCAGCGCCTGCTCGTCATTGAGCTTGTAGACCGCCGCGTCGTCCGAGGTTTCGATGCCCACCATCAGTTCCTTCGGAACCGGGAAGCCGTGGGTGTTTTTCAGGATTTCCGACAGCACGCCAGGGGCGATTTTGCAGCCGCAGCCGCCGCCGTGGGAAAAGGAGGTGAGTTTGATAGGTGTTTGCATAATGCCCGTCACGATATCACAAGCGCGCCGCATCCCGCAGGGCGGGCATGAACGTTTCAGGTTCGGTTACAATCGGCCATGCGCTCACTTCATGCATCATTTCGCCACGCCCGGCCCGAGCAACTGGCGGAGGCCTTGCAGCACGCCCGGGCCCACACGCTGGCGCTGTTCGAGTGCGCCGCGGCCGCCGGGCTGGATGCCGCCATCCGCGTGCCGCAGCTGCGCAGCCTCAATCCGCCGCTGTGGGAGCTGGGCCGCGCAGCCTGGTTCGCCGAGTGGTTCGTGCTGCGCGAAGCCACTTCCAGCCACCCGGCGGACGCTGAACCCAACGCCTTGCTGAGCAAGGGCGATGACTGGTTCGACGCCAACACCGTGCCGCACGCCGCGCGCTGGAACCTGGACCTGCCCAGCCCCGGCGCACTGAAAACCTATTGCCACGAAGTGCTGGACCGGGTGCTGGACCAGCTGTCGCGCTGCGGCGGCAGCGACACCGAGCTGTATCCTTACCGGCTGGCACTGGCCCACGAGGACATGCAGGGCGAAGCCATGCTGTCGTCTCTGCAGACGCTGGGCGTGCCGGTGCCGCCCGAGTTGGCGCGCGACGAGCCGAGCTGGCCGCAGCAGTCCGAAATCGGCTTCCCGGGCGGCACGCTGCAGATGGGCAGCCAGGGCGGGGGGGGCTTCGTGTTCGACAATGAACTGCAGCCGCATGCCTGCTACGTGCCGCCATTCCGCATCGATTCGGCGCTGGTCAGCAACGCGCAGTATGCCGACTTCGTGGCCGACGGCGGCTACGAGCGGCGCCAGTTCTGGAGCGCGGCCGGCAATGCATGGCTGATGCGCCAGGAACGCTCGGCGCCGCGTTACTGGCAGCGCGATGCCGGCGACGGCATGCGCGCCAGGGCGCAAGACATCTTCTGGCGCACCATGCGCTTTGGCCACCTCGCCACGCTGGCCGGCCCGGAGCCGGTGCGCCATATCAGCCTGTTCGAGGCGCAGGCCTACTGCGCCTGGGCCGAGCGGCGCCTGCCCACCGAAGCAGAATGGGAATACGCCGCGCTGTCGGGGCACCCGGCATTCCGCTGGGGCTCGCTGTGGGAATGGACGGCCACGCCGTTCGAGCCCTATCCCGGCTTCGCAGCGGGGCCGTGGCGCGAATATTCGGCGCCGCATTTTGCCACCCACCAGGTGCTGCGCGGCGCCTCGTTCGCCACGCCGTCGCGGCTGGGATCGGCGCGCTTCCGCAACTTCCACCTGCCGGGCAGGGACGATATCTTCGCGGGCCTGCGCACCTGCTCCTGGTAGGCGAAATATTGTTAAAATCAGAACCTGATTTTGCAATTGCGGAGAAAAGATGAAACGTGCGTTGACCTGGCTGCTGACGGCGCTGACAGCCATCGTGCTGGCGGTCGTGCTGCTGGTGACGCACACGTCGCATTTCAAGCCGCTGCGGCTGGACTGGTTCTACACGCGGGTGTTCGCCACCTTTGCCATGGACAGCCCGGAAATGCTGTCCTCCTTCGGCGTGCTGCCGCGCTGGCTGGATTTTTTCAGCAGCCGGCTGGACGACGCGTCGCCTGCCCATGCGCGCAAGGTGATGGCGGAGATGAAGGACAATCTGGCGGTGCTGGAGAGCTACGACCGCGAGGACCTGGACCGGGACGGCAAGCTGTCCTATGACACGCTGCAGTATTTCATATCCATGCAGGTGGAGGGCGAGCCTTACCTGTCGCACGTTTTCCCGGTTAACCAGCTCGACGGGGTCCAGGCCACGCTGCCCGATTTCATGGTCCAGGTGCACCGCATCGGCAGTGTCGGCGACGCTGAGAATTACATTGCGCGCCTGCGTCGCTTTCCGGCCAAGTTCGGGCAAGTGCTGGAACGGATGAAGCTCAGCGAAAGCAAAGGCATCGTGCCGCCGCGTTTCACCGTAGAGAAGGTGCTGCGGCAGATGCAGGCTTTCGTCGCCACCCCGCCGCCGCAGCACCGGCTGTACCTGGACATGCGCGACAAACTGGCGGCGCTGCCGGCCGGGACGCTGGACGAGGCCACGCGCGCCAGGCTGCTGGCGGATACCGAGGCTGCCCTGCAGGGCCAGGTCTATCCGGCTTACCGCGGCCTGATTGCGTATTTCGAGGCGCTGCGCGGCACGGCATTGACCAACGACGGCGCCTGGAGCCTGCCGCACGGCGACGACTACTATGCCTGGGCGGTACGCATGCACACCACCACCGACTTTACGCCACAGCAGGTGCACAGCCTGGGCCTGGCCGAAGTGGCGCGCGTGGGCGCGGAAATGGACGCCATCCTGAAGCAGCAGGGACTGGCCGGGGGCAGCCTGGGCGAACGCATGATGCGCTTGTCGGCACAGCCGGAGCAGAAGTATCCGGACACGGAGGCGGGGCGCGCGGCCATGCTGGCACAGTACCGCGCCATTATCGGCGAGGCCAGCAAAGGCTTGGGCACGGCGTTCAGCATGAAGCCACGCCTGGCCTTGAGGGTGGAGCCGGTGCCGGCCGCGCTGCAGGCGACCGCCCCCGGCGCCTATTACCAGCCCGGGGCGTTCGACGGCTCGCGGCCCAGCGTGTTCTTCGTAAACATGCGCACGGTGAGCGAGACGCCGAAGTTCGCCATGCGCACGCTGGCGCATCACGAAGGACTGCCGGGCCATCATCTGCAGATCGCTGTGGCGATGGAACTCGAGGACGTGCCGTTCTTCCGCAAGGTGATTCCGTTCAGCGCCTACCAGGAAGGCTGGGCGCTGTATGCCGAGCGGCTGGCCAGCGAGCTGGGATGGGAGAAAACGCAGCTCGACAAACTGGGCCGCCTGCGCGACGACATGATGCGCGCCACCCGTCTGGTGGTGGACACGGGCATCCACTACAAGCGCTGGACGCGCGAGCAGGCGATTGCCTACATGCTGGAGAATACCGGCATGCCGGAGGACGACGTGACGGCGGAAGTGGAGCGCTACTTTGTGTCGCCGGGGCAGGCGCTGGCCTACAAGGTGGGCATGCTGACCATGCTGTCCTTGCGCGAACACGCGCAGCAGGAGCTGGGCGACAAATTCGACCTGAAGGCCTTCCACGACCAGGTGCTCACGCACGGCGCCCTGCCGCTGAAGGTGCTGGAGCACGTTGTCAGCGACTGGGTGGCTATGCGCAAGCGCAGCTGAGGTTCGGCGTAAGCCGCCATGCTGTTAAATCAGCGATGCGCCCAGCTTGGCCAGGTGCGCGGCGTAGGTTTCCGCGTCCAGTTCCTTGCGCGCCACGCCGCTGCGGAAGGCGGCCTGGGCGATCTTCGGCGTCACGCCGACCAGCAGGCGCGGGTCCAGCAGGCCCGGCACCACGTAGTCCTTGCCGAAACGCTCGTCGCTGCGGGCCATGCCGGCCAGCGCCACCACGCAGGCGATCTTCATTTCCTGGTTGATGGTGGTAGCGCCCGAGTCCAGCGCGGCGCGGAACAGGTAAGGGAAGCATAGCGCGTTGTTGATCTGGTTCGGGTAGTCCGAGCGGCCGGTGGCGATGATGGCGTCCGGCGCCACTTCGCGCACCAGCTCGGGGCGCAGTTCCGGCTCCGGATTGGCCAGCGCGAAAATGATCGGCTGTTTGGCCATCGATTTCACGTCCGCCTGCGACAGCAGGCCGGGGCCGGACAGGCCCAGGAATACGTCCGCGCCTTCGATTACCTGCGACAGCTTGGTGGCAGGCGTATCGCGCGCCCAGGCTTTCTTTTCGCCGTCCAGTTCGCGCGCGGTGGTCAGCAGGCCCTTGCTGTCGCAGACGAAGATGTTCTCGCGGCGCGCGCCCAGCGACAGGATCAGGTCCAGGCAGGCGATGGCGGCGGCGCCGGCGCCCGAGCAGACGATCTTGATTTCGGCGATGTCGCGGCCGGTCATTTCAACCGCGTTCAGCAGGCCCGAGCCGACCACGATGGCGGTGCCGTGCTGGTCGTCGTGGAACACCGGGATCGACAGGCGCTCGCGCAGCTTGCGCTCGATGTAGAAACACTCCGGCGCCTTGATGTCTTCCAGGTTGATGCCGCCGAAAGTCGGGTGCAGCGCGGCGATGATGTCGACCAGCTTGTCCGGATCGGTTTCGTCGATTTCGATGTCGAAGGAGTCGATGCCGGCGAACTTCTTGAACAGCACCACTTTGCCTTCCATCACGGGCTTGCCGGCCAGCGCGCCGATATTGCCCAGGCCCAGCACGGCGGTGCCGTTGGTGATTACGGCCACCAGGTTGCCCTTGGCGGTGTACTCGTAGGCCAATGCGGGGTCGCGCTGGATTTCAACGCAGGGCACGGCCACGCCGGGCGAATAGGCCAGCGACAGGTCGTCCTGGCTGGCGACGCTCTTGGTGACGGCGATGGCGATTTTGCCCGGGCCGCCGGCCTTGTGATAATCCAGTGCCTTCTGTTCGAAAGTGCTCATGAAACGAATCCTTTAATATGCGAAAAACGCCTGCCCGAGCATAAGCCAGGGCAGGCGTGATGATGACTGAATGCGGCTAATATCTGATATTACCAACACTATCCGCGCGCGCGGTGCGCTTCCAGCCTGTGGATTTCACTTAGTCAGCGTGTTGATTAAGGATACAGGCCGCGCACTTCACGCGCTTGCAGCACGCGGGTGCACGCCAGGATGAAGGTCGCGGTGCGCAGCGTTACCTTCTTGTCCTGCGATACATCCCATACTGCGTTGAACGCGTCCTGCATGATGCGCGTCAGGCGTGCATTGATTTCGTCCTCGCTCCAGAAGAAGCTGGAGAAGTCCTGCACCCACTCAAAGTATGACACCGTCACGCCGCCGGCATTGGCCAGCACGTCCGGCACGATCAGGATGTCCTTGTCGGACAGGATGTCGTCAGCTTCCGGCGTGGTTGGGCCGTTGGCGCCTTCGAGGATGATTTTGGTGCGGATCAGCGGCGCGTTGGCGGCGGTGATCTGCTGTTCCAGGGCGGCGGGAATCAGGATGTCCGATTCAATGCCCCAGAATGCATCGCGGTCCATGAACTGCTCGATGCCGGGGAAGCCTTTTACGCCGCCCGTTTCCGCTACATGCTTGTGTAATTGTGCCACGTCCAGGCCGTTCGAGTGCACCACGGTGCCGGTGTGGTCCTGCACGGCGATGACTTTCGCGCCGGCATCGGCGAACATGGTTGCCGCTACGCCGCCGACATTGCCGAAGCCCTGGATCGCCACTCGCGCGCCCTGGATCGCCACGCCGCGCTTGGCCGCTGCCGCCTGGCCAACCACGAACACGCCGCGGCCGGTCGCCTCGCGGCGGCCCAGCGAGCCGCCCAGCGAGATTGGCTTGCCGGTCACGACGCCGGTCGACAGGTTGCCTTCGATCATGGCGTAGGAGTCCATCATCCATGCCATGACCTGTTCGTTGGTGTTGACGTCCGGCGCCGGGATGTCCTTGTTTGGGCCGATGATCAGGCTGATTTCGCTGGTGTAGCGGCGGGTCAGGCGCTGCAGTTCGCCACGCGACAGGGTTTTAGGGTCCACGCGGATGCCGCCCTTGGCGCCGCCGTACGGCACGTTCACGGCCGCGTTTTTCACGGTCATCCATGCCGACAGGGCCATCACTTCGGACAGGGTCACGTCCTGGTGGAAGCGCACGCCGCCCTTGCCCGGGCCGCGCGACATGTTGTGCTGCACGCGGTAGCCTTCGTAGTGGGCGATCGAGCCGTCGTCGCGCTCGATCGGCACGTCAACGGTCAGGATGCGCTTGGGGCGCTTCAGCGTTTCCACCCAGCGCGACAGGTTGCCCAGGTGCGGGGTAACACGGTCGATCTGCTTCAGGTACTGGCCCCAAGGACCGAGATCTTCTGGATTGAGGTAGGACGGCAGTGCGTGTTGGGTGGTCATGCTTGGCTCCTGTTTTATTCGATGGATTCTTCGTTCGACGCGGTGCTTGTGGCGTTGCGTTAGCGAGGCGAATCATAGGCTGGAGCCCTGCAAGGCGGCTAATGCTATATGCGCATCCGCTTATGCAAAAAAAGCATAACGTTACAATCGTTGAGTAAAAATTAACGTTCTGAGGCCGGCACGCGGCGCTTTTTGTCGGACGTTTTCTGCAGGCTTTCCAGATAGTCCCACAGCCGCGAAACGATGAATTTGCCGGGCCGCGAAGGCGAAGGGCGCTCCCGGTACAGGCGGATTTCCATTTCGATCTGCCAGTCCTGCACCCCGCCGTCGGCGGGCGCCAGCAGCTTCTGTTTTAGCTCGCGCGTGACGGCCGATTCAGGCAGGAAGGCGATGCCGCGTCCTTCCAGCGCCATCATTTTCAAGCCTTCCGCCATATCGGTTTCGTAGTGGTTCTCGAGATGCAGCGCGGTCTTGGTGTCCGCCAGGATCAGTTCCACCATGCGGCCCAGGTAGGCGTTGTTGGTGTAGGAGAGGAAGGGCAGCGGCTCCTGCCTGGTGCCGGGCAGCGTGAACTCGGGCGTGCGGGTCTTGTCGCAGCGGGCGTAGGCGCGCATGGCTTCGCGGCCCAGCACCAGCATGTCGTAGCGGCCCGGATCGAGCTGCACCGGCTGGCGCGGATGGTGGTAGCACAGCAGCAGGTCGCAGCCGCCTTCCACCAGCTGCAGCACGGCGTCGTGCACGTTGAGCGCCATCAAACGGCTGTTGATCGGCGCGAAGTCGGTCTCGAGCTGCGTGATCCATTTCGGGATGAAGGTCAGCGACAGCGTGTGCGGCACCGCCAGGTCGATGCTGTTCATGGCGGCGGCGCGCTTGTTGCGCAGCAGCTCGCGCACGCCGTTGATCTGGCCCAGCATTTCCAGCGCCTGCTCGTAGAACACCAGGCCGGCCGGCGTCAAGCGGGTGGGGTAGGAGGTGCGGTCCACCAGGTCGGTGCCGAGCCAGTTTTCCAGCGACTGGATGCGGCGCGAGAAGGCCGGCTGCGTCACGTGCCGCTGCGAGGCGGAGCGGCTGAAGTTATTGGTCTCGGCCAGCGAGATGAAGTCTTCCAGCCATTTGGTTTCCATGCTTGATCCAGCGCAAACGAGAGAGTGCGATTGTATTTCATTTCTTGCGCTGCTACTGCATTGCAGCATATACTAAGTCAAGTCATATGACGACTGACAACTTAGTGTTTGTACAAATATCACCAACCTTTCCAGGGAGCAGTGGCATGAGCAAACGGATCAACCATTTCAAGCGGGCGCTGAACAGCGGCACCCTGCAAATCGGCCTGTGGTCTGGGCTGTCGAGCAACGTCACGGTGGAGGTGCTGGCCAATGCGGGCTTCGACTGGCTGCTGCTGGACATGGAGCACTCGCCCAATGAGCTGCCGATGGTGCACTCGCAGCTGCAGGCGATTGCGCAGGGAACGGCCCAGCCCATCGTGCGTCCGCCCTGGAACGACACCGTGGTGATCAAGCGCCTGTTGGACGTGGGTGCGCAAACGCTGCTGATACCCTTCGTGCAGAACGCGGAAGAGGCGCGCCAGGCGGTGGCCGCCACGCGCTATCCGCCGCTCGGCGTGCGCGGTTTCTCAACGGGGGCGCGCGCCTCCGACTATGGCCGCGTGGCGGACTACTGGGCCACCAGCGGCGACGATATCTGCGTGCTGCTGCAGGTGGAAACACCGGAGGCGATCGCCAATATCGAGGAAATCGCGGCAGTGGAAGGCGTGGACGGCATCTTCATCGGCCCGGGCGACCTGGCCGCCTCCATGGGCCACCTGGCCAACCTGAAGCACCCGGACGTGGTGGCCGCGATTGAAGGCGCGGTGCGCCGCATTGTCGCCACCGGCAAGGCCGCCGGAGTGCTGATGGGGGACGAGGCGCTGGCGCGGCGTTACATCGCGGCCGGTTGCACTTACACTGCGGTAGGCAGCGACATCGGCCTGCTGGCGCGCGGCGCGGAGGCGCTGGCGGGAAAATTCAAGAACGCCGCCTGAGCGCGGCCCATCAAGAGGAGCAGGGATATGAGTAAGGGCGTGAGTAAGGTAGGCTTTATTGGTCTGGGCATCATGGGCGCGCCGATGGCGGCGAATCTGCTGAAAGGCGGCCACGAACTGTTCGTCCTGCAGCGCAAGGCGCTGCCGCCCGAACTGGTGGAACTGGGCGCGGTGGCCTGCGCCAGCAGCAAGGAAGTGGCGCAGAAGGCCGAGGTGATCATCCTGATGGTGCCGGATACGCCGCAGGTGGCCGAGGTGCTGTTCGGCGAAGGCGGCGTGGCGCAGGGCCTGAGCGCCGGCAAGACGGTGGTGGACATGAGCTCCATTTCGCCGATTGAAACCAAGCAGTTCGCGGCCCGCATCAATGCGCTGGGCTGCCAGTACCTGGATGCGCCGGTATCCGGCGGCGAAGTGGGTGCCAAGGCCGCCACGCTGACCATCATGGTGGGCGGCAGCGAGGAAGCCTTCAACGCTGTCAAGCCGCTGTTTGAACTGATGGGAAAAAATATCACGCTGGTGGGCGGCAATGGCGACGGCCAGACCACCAAGGTGGCCAACCAGATCATCGTGGCGCTGAACATCGAAGCGGTAGGCGAGGCGCTGCTGTTTGCTTCGCGCATGGGGGCCGATGCCGCCAAGGTGCGCCAGGCGCTGATGGGCGGGTTTGCCGCGTCGCGCATCCTGGAAGTGCACGGCGAGCGCATGATCAAGCGTACCTTCAATCCCGGCTTCCGCATCGAGTTGCACCAGAAGGATCTGAACCTGGCGCTGAGCAGCGCGCGCGCCATCGGCGTGAGCCTGCCCAACACGGCGACGGCGCAGGAGCTGTTCAATTCCTGCGTCTCGCACGGGGGCAAGGCCTGGGACCATTCGGCGCTGGTGCGCGCGCTGGAACTTATGGCAAACTACCAGATCGGCGACCAGCTGCCTGAATAGGATACGTCCATGACATTCCAAGCCACTTTATTGCGCAGCATGTTCGACGCCGCCGTGGCGGCGGCGCAGCCCGGACTGTGCCTGCCCCGGTTTTTGCCGGAACCGCCGCGCGGACGCACCGTGGTGATCGGCGCCGGCAAGGCGTCGGCCGAGATGGCGCGCGTGCTGGAGCAGCATTGGCCGGGCCAGTTGAGCGGCCTGGTGGTGACGCGCTACGGCTATGCCGTACCTTGCCAGCGCATCGAGATCGCCGAAGCGGCGCATCCGGTGCCGGATGCAAAAGGGCTGGAGGCGGCGCGCCGCATCCTCGCCTTGGTGCAGGGGTTGACGGTAGACGACCTGGTGATCTGCCTGATCTCTGGCGGCGGCTCGGCGCTGCTGCCGCTGCCGCATGCGGGACTGGACCTGGCCGTCAAGCAGGAGATCAACCGCGCCTTGCTGCAGAGCGGCGCCACCATAGGCGAGATGAACTGCGTGCGGCGCCACTTGTCCGCCATCAAGGGCGGACGGCTGGCGGCGGCATGCCACCCGGCGCGGGTGGTCACGCTGCTGATTTCGGACGTGCCGGGCGATAACCCGGCCGACATCGCGTCCGGCCCCACCTGCGGCGACGCCACCACCTGTGCCGACGCGCTGGCCATCCTGCAGCGCTACGGCATCTCGGTGCCGGAGGCGGTCACGAAGCTGCTGGAGTCGGGCGCCAGCGAAAGCATCAAGCCGGGCGATCCGCGCCTGGCGCGCAGCGAGATCCGCCTTATCACCGCGCCGCAGATCGCGCTGGAGGCGGCCGCCGAAGTGGCGCGCAAGGCCGGTATCGTGCCTTACATCCTGGGCGACAGCATTGAAGGGGAGGCGCGCGAGGTAGGCATTGTCATGGCCGGCATGGCGCGCCAGGTGGCCATGCGCGGGCAGCCGTTCGAAGCGCCGTGCGTGCTGTTGTCCGGCGGCGAAACCACGGTGACGATACGCGGCGGCGGCAGGGGCGGGCGCAACGTGGAGTTCCTGCTGTCGCTGGGGGTATCGCTGAACGGCCACCCCGGCATCTACGCCATCGCCTGCGATACGGACGGCGTGGACGGACAGGAAGAAATCGCCGGCGCCATCATCGGGCCGGACATGCTGGAGAAGGCATGGGGCCAGCGCATCAACCCCCGTTTGAGCCTGGCCAACAACGACGGCCACGGCTTCTTCCAGGCGATAGGCGCGTCCGTGGTGTGCGGGCCGACGCTGACCAACGTAAACGACTTCCGCGCCATCTACGTCGAACCGCAGGCTCGAACGGCGATGAGCAGCAGTGACTAGAAGTGGTATTCCGCGCGTACCATCGGGGTGCGCGCGGTGGCGCCCGGATTGTTCTTGTCGCTGTTGCCGAACTTGTTCTTCCAGAACTGGTACTCGATGCCGACCTTGAAGGTGTTCTTGGCGGCGCCCACGGCTGCGCTCATGTCGTACATGATCTGCATGTCGATGTTGGTTTCCGGCTTGGTGGCGGCGCCGAATTCGTTGATGCCCTTGTGGCCGATGAAGTTGGCGAAACCTTCAAAAGACAGCGGGATGCCGGCATTGAAGGGGATGCCCCACACCAGGTTCAGCATCGGATGCACGTCGTAGTCGTAGCGCGGCGTGCTGGTTTTCGAGAAGCCGCTGTAGGGCGCGTTGCTTTCCCACAGAGCCAGCAGGCTGACGTCGAGGAAGCCCGGCACGTCCAGGTTGAGCGTGGGACCGGCAACCAGCATGCGCTTGCGGGAGTTGTAGCCCGCGTCGTGCTTGGTGTTGAAGTCGAAGCCGGCGGTGAGGCCGAGGCCACGCACGGGACCGGCCTTGAAGTGCTTGCCGGTGACTTTGCCCAGGTCCAGCGTGTGGCGGTACAGCACGTATAGTTCGCGCGCGCCGTCATCTGAGCCCACGCTTTTCGGATCGGTCTTGTCGGACAGCAGCAGGTCTGCGCTGATGAAGTTCTTGCCGTAGGCGTAGCCGTTGACGTGGCTCAGGTTGACGATGTTCTTCTTGATGTCCACCGGGTTGAACGGCTCGGCGAAGTGGGTGCCGTAGCGGTAGCTCAGCGCGGTGTCGCTCCAGTCGAGCGCTTGCGCGGCGCTTGCGCCCAGCAGGGCCAGTGTGGCGAGAATAGTATGGTTGATTATCTGCTTCGGCATGCGCTGTTCTCCCCGGGGTTGATGCACCCATTGTGTACGAAAAGACGGGCCCCGGGGAGGAAGCGTGGCGAAAGCGAGACGGCTTGTCGGCCCGCCCTATCGGGACGGCAAGCCGATGCGGGCCATGGGCGTGAGCAGCCACGCCAGTGCGCTGATGGCCAGCAGCAGCGCGCTGCCGCCTGCAAACAGCTGCGCCAGTGTGATCACCTTCAGCAGTGCACCGATGGCGGCGGCCGAGAGCGGCGCCAGGCCCATGAAGATGAACATGAAAATGCTCATCGCGCGGCCCAGCATGCGGGGCGGCACGCTGCCTTGTATCCACGTGAAGACGGCAATCTGCATGAAGCCCGCCAGGGTGCCCGCCAACAGCAGCAGGGCCGCGCCTTGCCAGGTGGCGGTAATGGCGCCCAGCGGCGCGAGCAGCAGCGCCACGATGGCGTCGATGGCGAGCAGGGTGGCGCCGAATCCGCCGAAACGCAGTTTCACGCCTGTGCTGGAAAGCGCCATCCCGAGCAGCATGCCGGTGCCGTGCGCCCCACTCAGCATGCCCAGCGAGGCGGCGCCGTGCAGGTTCTGGCTGGCCAGCAGCGGCAGCGCGACTTGCATGGCGCCGCCGACGAACACCGCCACTAGTGACCAGTAAATGAAGCAGGTGCGCAGCGCCATGTCGCGCCAGACGGTCAGCAATCCTTCGGCCACCGAGCTGAATATCGATTGCGGCGGGCCGGCCGGCGGCGTGGCGGCCGGGCGCAGGCGCACCCGGGCCAGGGTCCAGGCGGTGAACAGGAACGTGAAGCAGTCGAACGCAAAGGCCAGGCCGATGCCGATCGCACCGGCCGGCGCGTGCAGCGGCGCGCCGGCCGCGGCGCCGCCATGGCCATGCGCGGCGTGGCCTGGCGCGGCGGCGCCGCCGTCGCCTGCCAGGGCGATCAGCAAGGCGGCGAGCACGGGGCCGGTCAGCATGGTGAGCTGGCGCATGCCCATCATCGCGCCGTTGGCGGCCTGCAGGTGCTCTGACGGCACCACCTGCGGCATGATGGAGGTGCCCGAGGGGATGGAGAATGCCTGCGCCAGCCCCAGTCCGAGCGCCAACGCATACAGCAGCGGCAGCGACAGCAGCGCAGGCGCGAACAGCACCAGCCAGGCCAGCACGCCGAGCAGCGCGGCATTGGCGTACTTGGTCAGCATCAGCACGCGTTTGGGCGAGTAGCGGTCCACCAGCGCGCCGCCGACCAGCATGAACACCGCGCGCGGCACGCTCATGATGGCAATCGCCGCGCCCAGCGCAAGCGGGTCGCCGGACATGGTCAGCACCAGCCAGGGCAGGGCGATCATGGTGAACTGGTCGCCGAAGCCGGAGATGACGCCGCCGCCGAGCAGCCAGCGAAAGTTCTTGTCGCCCAGGATGGGCGAGCGTGGGGAGCGTGCTTTGGTCATGGCCCGGCCGCTCAGCTGTTGGTCAGGTTCATGCCGGCCACGCTGCCCAGCACCGCCGCCAGTGCGTCCAGCTGCGCCGGGTCGGAGTTGCGTAGCAGTTCAGCGCTGACTTCGCGCGCCGTCACCATCGCGTTGTCCAGCATTTCGTGGCCGGCGGGGGTGATGACGGCATAGCCGACGCGGGCGTCGCGCGGGTCCGGCTGGCGCGCCACCATGCCGTTCTTTTCCAGTGGCAGCAGGGTGCGCGTGACGCCGGAGGCGGTCAGGCCCTGGCGCTCGGCCAGATCCACGCGGCGCAGGCGGCCGCCGGGCGCCCTGGCCAGGTGGTTGAGCAGCATGAAGTCGCTGAAGCTCAGGCCGAAGTGGCCGCCCAGCGCCGCGTCCAGGCGGCGCACCATGGCCGCTTGCGCGCGCGCCAGGCGCAGGCAGAAGTCGAGAGCGGCGTCGCCGGTGATGTTTTCCATGATGAGTCCTTGAACTTTATTTGACTAATGATTGATAATTGCTTGAGTAAGCAAGTATATGGTCAAGGCGAAAAAAAAGCCACCGATATTTTCGGCGGCTTTTCTCTCTAGGGCTGAGCGCGCGGATTAACGGTCGCCGTAGCTGCGGCGTGCGCCGTCGGTACGGGCGCCCTTGTAGCCGCCGCCGTCGCGGTTGAAGCCGCCGCCGGTGCTGGCGCCTTCGCGCGGGTAGCCGCCCGAACCGCCTTCACGCGGGTAGCCGCCGCCTTCCTTGCGCGGTGCGCCCGGCTTGCTGAAGCTGCGCTGGCCTGGCTTGCCGCCACGGTTGTCGCCTGGTTTCCAGCCGCCTGGACGGGCAGCCGAACGCGGAGGCGCGGTGCGCTTAGGCTCGAAACCTTCGATGGTGGTGACCGGGATCAGCTGCTTGGTGAAGCGCTCGATGCGCTTCACGTTCATGCCTTCGGCGTGGTTCACCAGCGAGATCGCCAGGCCGTTGCGGCCGGCACGGCCGGTGCGGCCAATGCGGTGCACGTAGTCTTCAGCAAACTTCGGCAGGTCGTAGTTGAACACGTGGGTGATGGTCGGAACGTCGATGCCGCGTGCTGCGACGTCGGTTGCCACCAGCACCTTCACCTGGCCGCGGCGCATGCTGTCCAGGGTGCGGTTGCGCGCGCCCTGGTGCATGTCGCCGTGCAGTGCGGCTGCCGAGAAACCGGCGATGTTCAGACGGTCGGCGATGGTGTCGGCGTCACGCTTGGTGGCGGTGAACACCACTGCCTGGTCCAGCGTCTCGTCGCGCAGCAGGTGGTCCAGCAGGCGGTTCTTGTGCGACAGGTCGTCCACGAAGTGCACGCGCTGCGAGATGTTCTCGTGCTTGTTGGCGGCGCTGATGATCTGGATGACCATCGGATCCTTGGTGATGCGGCGGGCCATGTTGCCCACTACGCCGTCCAGGGTGGCCGAGAACAGCATGGTCTGGCGGCTGTCAGGGGTGGCGGCAACGATTTTCTCGATGTCGTCGATGAAACCCATGTCCAGCATGCGGTCGGCTTCGTCCAGCACCAGGATCTGCAGCTGGGAGAAATCGATCTTGCCCGATTCCATATGGTCGATCAGGCGGCCCGGGGTCGCCACCAGGATTTCCGGATTGCGCGACAGCAGTTGCATCTGTTTAGGGTAAGGCATACCGCCCAGGATGGACACGGCCTTGATGCCGCGCAGGTTCACTGCGTACTTGTCGGTATTGGTGGTCACTTGCAGGGCCAGTTCGCGGGTCGGGGTCAACACCAGCATTTTTGGCTGTGCAGCTTTGAAACGTGGACGCTCGCCGCGCGCTTTGGCGGCTTGCATTTCTTGATTGGGGGTCTTGCCGGCGGCAGCCGGCGGCAGTGCCGCCAGACGGGTCAGCGACGGCAGCATAAAAGCTGCGGTCTTGCCGGAACCGGTCTGGGAGGATACCAACAGATCCTTGCCTGCGATAGCGGCAGGCACAGCTTGCTCCTGTACCGGGGTCGGCTTGGTATAGCCGGCATCGGTCAGGGCTTTGAGTACGGACGTGTTGATACCAAGTGCTTCAAAAGTCATTCTTATCTTTCGTAAAAATCAGCGTTCATGCAAAAACGCAGAACGCAAAATAGCAACGCCAACCAAACGAAATGACTCTAACAAACTAGATTAGAAATTTCGGCACAAAAGCTTTGCGCCGGGACGGTGTCTTAGTCGACACACAAGGCGGGGGGCTTTATAAGCGTCATCAGGAACGATGCGCTAAGGCTTGCGTAGCTGCTGTTATTCGAAGTGCCGACTGCGTGTTGCAGCGCACAAGCCAGTACTATAACGCATTTCCGCCGTTCCTGCACGCCTATCTGGACTTTTATTGGCACGGGCACAATTTTTGTCCGGATTTAACCCCTTTTCGCCGCCCGCTTCGTTTCACTCCTGATACCGGCCGGTCCGGGACCAGGAGAACAATATGATGAAGCGACTTTATGCCTTGCTGGCGCTGCTGCAGCTGGCCTGCGCCGCCCTTGCGGTCACGCCGCGGATGGATCCGCCGCTGATGGAAACGCTGGGCGGCGAGCGGCCGGTGCGGCTGCAAAGCCTGAGCATCGCCAGTGCCGTCAGCGGCGGCATGGCGGAAACCACGGTGCGTATGGTGTTTTTCAATCCGAACAGCCGCGTGCTGGAAGGCACACTGCATTTCCCCTTGCAGGAGGGCCAGCAGATCAGCGCCTTTGCGCTCGATATCGGCGGCAAGCTGCGGCCTGCGGTGCCGGTGGAAAAGAGCCGGGGCCGCGAGATATTGGAAGCGGTGGAGCGGCGCGGCATCGATCCCGGGCTGCTGGAGCGCACCGAAGGGAACAACTTCCGCTTGCGCGTTTACCCGATTCCGGCGCAAGGCACGCGCACGGTGGAGCTGAAATACGCCGAAACGCTGGCGCGCGACGCAGCGGGCGGAGCCTGGCTCTACCGCCTGCCGCTGGCCTACGGCGAGCGCGTGGGGGAATTCGATCTGAACCTGCAGGTGAGCGGCGCGAGCGCCGCGCCGCACAGCAGCGGCGCCTTCGGCGAGCTGCAATTTGCCGGCATGCGCAGCGGCTACCATGCGCGCGTGGCGAAGCAGGATTTTACCGCGCCGGGCGCGCTGGTGTTGCGCATCCCGGCCAGCGCACAGCCGCAGGCCTATGTGCAGGAGTTCGCGGGCGAGCGTTATTTTGTGGCCGAGATCCCGGTGACGGCGCTGCGCGCTGCGCGCAAGCTGCCCAAGGTGGTGGGCCTGCTGTGGGACAGTTCCGGTTCCGGCGCCAACCGCAAGCATGATGCGGAACTGGCTGAGCTGGACCGCTACTTCAAGGCCCTGGGCCAGGCGGAAGTGCGGCTGGTCCGCCTGCGCGACCGTCCCGAGGCGGCTGTCCTTTACACGGTCGAGCGCGGCGACTGGAGCACCTTGCGCAAGGCGCTGCAATCCACGGTGTATGACGGCGGCAGTGCGCTGGCGGACTGGCAGCCGCAGGCCGGCGTGGGCGAATACCTGCTGGTGAGCGATGGCCTGCTGAACTACGGCGGCACGAAATTCCCGGCCCTGGCTGCGGGGCAGCGCCTGTATGCGCTCAATTCCGCGGCCAGCGCCGACGCCGGCCGGCTGGCTGCGCTGGCGGAACGCAGCGGCGGGCAACTGGTGCAGGTGCAGGCGGACCGCCCCGGCGCGGCGGCCGAGATGCTGCTCACCGACGGTCCGCAGCTGCGCGACCTGCGCGCGGACGGCGCCAAAGAGCTGCTGGCCGACCTGTCCGGCGCGCGGCAAGGCATGCTGCGGGTGGCGGGCAAGCTCACGCAGCCGTCGGCGCAGCTGGCGTTCACGCTGGTGCAGCAAGGAAAGGAGACCGGCATCAGGCTGGCGGTCGCGCACAGCGCACCGGTGCATCCGCAGGCGGCGCTGATGTGGGCAGGCTACAAGCTGCGCGACCTGGAGGCCGACTTCGAGCTGCATCGCGGCGCCATCCGCCGCCTGGGCGCGCAGTTCGGCTTGCCGACGCGCGAAACCTCGCTGCTGGTGCTGGAGATGATAGAGGACTATGTGCGTTACGACGTAACGCCGCCACCAGAGCTTGTGGCCGATTTTGAGAAGGCCAGGGCGCGTTTCGGCTCCATGCTGGCGCAGCGGCGCGGCAAGCAGCTCGACAACGTGGTGCGCCGCTTCGAGCAGAAGGTGGCGTGGTGGAATGCCGAGTTTCCCAAAGCGCCGCCGGTCAAGTTCGTGCCCCAGCCCGCGCCGCATGAGGTGCGCCCCGGTTCGGTGGGTGTAAAGGTGCAAGGCAGCCGCATCGCAGGCTTGCAGGATGGTGTTGTCGCCGAAGACGCGCGCGCAATTCCGGCGCCCATCGCCGCGCCTGCGCCGGCAGCGGAGTCGATGGCACTGCGGAAATCCATCGTCGCCAATGCCTCCAACGTTGCGCCAGCGGAGCGGGACCTGCGGCGCTTGGCGCCCGCCGCTCCGCCGCCGCCTCCGCCGGCCCCGGCCCCCATGAGTAGCGCCGTCGCGGCGCAGGCGGCAGATGCACCGGCCGCGGCCGGCGCCATTACGATGAAGAAGTGGTCGTCCAATGCGCCCTACATCGCGCGCATGAAGGCCGCCAGCAAGGAGCAGCTGTATGCGCTGTACCTTGACGAGCGTCCATCGTGGAGCGGCAGCAGCGCCTTCTACCTGGACGTGGCCGATATGCTGTTCGAGCGCGGCCAGCGTGAGCTGGGCCTGCGGGTGCTGTCCAACCTGGCCGAGCTGGAGCTGGAGAACCGCCACGTGCTGCGCATCCTCGGCTACCGCTTGCTGCAGGCGGGCGCGCCGCAATTGGCGCTGCCGGTGTTCGAGCAGGTGCTGCTGCTGGCGGGCGAGGAGCCGCAGTCCTACCGCGACCTGGGCCTGGCTTATGCCGCCGTTGGCAAGCATCAGCAGGCGGTGGACCAGCTGTATGAAGTGGTGCTGCGGCCATGGGATGGACGCTTCGCCGATGTGGAACTGATTGCGCTGGCAGAGATGAACGCGATTATCGCCCGGGCGCCCAAGGGTTCAGTGGACACCAGCAGGGTCGATTCGCGCCTGCTGAAAAACCTGCCGCTGGACCTGCGCGCCGTGCTGTCCTGGGATGCGGACAATAGCGACATGGACCTGTGGGTGACGGACCCGAACGGCGAGCGCTGCTACTACGCGCACACCATGACCGCGCAAGGCGGCCGCATTTCGCGCGACTTCACCGGCGGCTACGGACCGGAAGAATTCTCGCTGCGCAAGGCCAGGCCGGGCAAGTATCAGGTGCAGGCCAACTTCTTCGGCCACAGGCAGCAGCTGGTGGCCGGGGCGACCACCGTGCAGCTGCGCCTGACCACCGGCTTCGGTACGCCGGACGCCAAGGAGGAGATGATCACCGTGCGCCTCACGGGGCGCGGCAATTCGGTGCTGATGGGGGAGTTCGAAGTGCCCGGCGGGTAACCGGCGGTCAGATTGCGCCGGCCATTGCGCCGGCCGGTGCATCGCTTGCGCCTGGCCGCTCGAACCTCCCGGCGCTTACTTGACCGGCGGCGGGAAACTTTCAGACAGCTTGTCCGGCACCGGATAGGCTGGGTAGGCAGCGCGGAATTTCTGCCATTCTGCGATAGCTTCCTCGCGCTCGTTTGCCTTCAGCAGGTCTTCAATCTTCTCCAGCCATGCCTTGGGCTGCATCTCGTGCGGCGCCAGGATGCGCGATCCGCTGATGGAAACCTGCTCCGGCGCGGCCCGCGGGGCCGGCGCAGGCGCGACGACGGGTGCCATCGGCGCGAATGCCATTGTTGCCGGGGCCGGCGCTGGTGCTGGCGGCGGCGGTGCTGGTGGCGCCGGTGCCGCAGCCGGTATCCGCGGCGCGGTGCGGTAGTCTATGCTTGCCGTGGCGGACTTCTCCATGGAGGTGAGCGGCTGGCCATGTTCCGCCGATGGGCGCACGTTGGAGGCGCTGGCGATCACGCTGGTGACCACCGCGCCGCTTGCCGCCGCCACGGGCATTTGCGTTGTCTGCGCAGTGGACGCGGGGGCGCTGCGCGAATAGCGGCCCAGCCCGCTCTTCTGCGGCGGCGCGTTGGCGACATCCTCTGCGATCACCGCATCTTCCAACCCGGATTTTCTTTCGACTGCATTGACGGCCGGTTTGGCAGGCGGCGTGGCAGGCAATGCTGCTCCGTCGCCGGCCTGCGCTTTGGCGTTTGCTTGCTTGGCCTGCGGCGCCGGGACGCGCGCGGACACAGCGTCAGCCACAGGCGAGGCAGCGGCGGCGGCCGGCGCCTCGGCTGCTGCAGAGGCTGGCGGTGCCGGCTGTGCGGACGGCGCGGTTGCCGGGGCGGGCGCTGCTGCGACCGACGCTTCGGTTACCGGGTCGTGTGCCTGCCACAGCGGCAGTGCGACCGAGATTGCGGCCACGCCGGCGGCCAGCGCCAGGGGCAATTGCCAGCGCGATTGCCAGCGCGGGCCTGAAGGCGTTGGCGCCGGCCCGGGCAGGGGGGCTTGCGCATGCGCTGGCGCCGGGGCATGCGCGGGTGCGGCCGCCGCCAACGCAGGCACCGACGCAGGCACCGACGCAGGCACCGACGCAGGCACCGACGCAGGCACCGACGCAGGCACCGACGCAGGCACCGACGCAGGCACCGACGCAGGCACCAGCGCAGGGGCGGTGGCCGGGGCGGCAACCGGATCGTTCGCGGCCGGCAGCGCGGCCAGTTTCTCGGCGGCCAGCGCGGCGGCAATGCGGGCCTGGATGGCGGCGTCGAGCGCGGGCGCAGGGGCGGGCTGGTCCAGCGCGGCCAGGTCGCGCGCCAGCGGATCGTCGCCTTGCAGGAAGGCTGCGAACGCGGCGGCGTCGAGTTGGTCGTGGTCTTTGCCGCTCATGCCTGTTCCTCCTGCGCATACTGCTCGCGCAATTTCTTCATCGCGTAGCGCAGGCGGCTCTTCACGGTCTCCACCGGCGCCGCCACGAGCTGGGCGATTTCTTCCAGCGACATGCCGCTGAATTGTTGCAGTATAAGCGCTTCCTTCTGTTCGGCGGGCAGCGCATGGATGGCCGCGTGCAAGGCCGTGTTTTGCTGGCGCGACTCCATGGCCGCGTCGGGCGCGGTGGCGGCATCGGCGGCCGGGCAGGGCGCTTCGTCCTCGCCTGCGGTGTGCGGCTGGCGCAACAGGTCGACCAGGCGGTTGCGCGCGATCTGGTACAGAAAGGTGCGGAAAGTGGCTTGCGGCGTGTAGCTGGCGCGCGCCTGGTGCAGGCTGAACCAGCTGTCCTGGGCGATCTCGTCGACCCAGTCGCGGCGCGGCGAGCGCCAGCTGAGAAATCGGTACAGGCCGCGGCTATGGCGGCCATACAGCTCCTGGAAGGCGGACAGGTCGCCTTCGCAGTAGCGCAGCATCAGGTGTTCGTCGGAAAGATCGCTCATGCTGCCGATGGAAGGCCCGCCCGGGATTGGCCTGGGCGGGTGTGCAACTTATTGGTAGTCGCTGGCGTTCAGGCCCATGACGTGCGAGAAGCCGCCGTCCACGTAGGTGATTTCGCCGGTGATGCCGGAGGCCAGGTCGGACAGCATGAAGGCGGCGGTGTTGCCCACCTCGTCAATGGTCACATTGCGGCGCAGCGGCGCGTGCGAGGCGGCAAAGCCCAGCAGTTTGCCGAAGTCCTTGATGCCGGACGCGGCCAGGGTCTTGATCGGACCGGCCGAAATACCGTTGGCGCGGATGCCCATCTGGCCCAGGTTTTCCGCCAGGTAGCGTACCGACGCTTCCAGCGACGCCTTGGCCAGGCCCATGGTGTTGTAGTAAGGAATTGCGCGCACGGCGCCCAGGTAGGACAGCGTCAGCACCGACGAACCCGGTTTCAACAGCGGCAGCGCGGCCTTGGTCATGGCGGGGAAGCTGTAGGCCGAGATGTCGTGGGCGATGCGGAAGTTTTCGCGCGTCAGGCCGTCCAGGAATTCGCCGGCGATCGCTTCGCGGGGGGCGAAACCAATGGCATGCACCAGGCCGTCGAGCTGGCTCCACTCTTTGCCCAGGTCGGCAAACAGGGCTTCGATCTGCTCATCGCTGCCGACGTCGCAATCGAACACCAGTTTGCTGCCGAATTCGGCGGCGAACTCGGTGATGCGGTCTTTGAAGCGCTCGCCGACATAGGTGAACGCCAGTTCCGCGCCTTCGCGCTGGCATGCCTTGGCGATGCCGTAAGCGATGGACCGGTTGGACAGCAGGCCGGTGATGAGGATTTTTTTGCCTTGCAAGAACGCCATATTCACTCCAATTGCTACTGCTGCGATGGCACGCGCGCCCGGGGCGGCGTTAGCGACAGTATGGGTTGTTTATTCTAGTGATGGGTGGGAGACCCGATACCGTAAGACCAAGATTGTAGGACGTAGCTGCCGCCACTGCAACTTTTCGTGGGCGGCGGCGGGCGGCGCATGCGCCAGGCGCTTACCCGCCCTGCGGTGTTGCGGGCCGCAGGGACCCGCCATTACCGCTTAATTTTGCTTGGTTTTCTTCTTGCCGGCGGCGTCGCGCGGGACGCGCGCCTTGACCAGCGACACCGGAGCGTCCTTGGCGGTGCCGCCCTTGGCTTGCTTGTAGTTGCTGGTGCGCGCCTTGTTGCCGCCACGGTCGGCCTCGAAGGCGACGATGGCGTTGTCGGCGATTTCCGGTGCGATATCGACGTGCAGCGAGGACGAGGTTTTCGGCACCAGGATGGTGGAGCCGGCCTTGAGCACGGTTTTGCTTGGGATGTTGTTGGCCTGGCGTATCACTTCCGGCGTGGTCTGGAACTTCGACGCCAGCGTTTCAATGCGCTCGCGCGCGCTGGTGATCTTGTGCGTGGTCCAGCTGGACAGTGCACGGCCCCACTGAGCCAGGTTCAGGTTGAACTTTTCGGCGTTGGCCTTGGGCAGCAAAATCTGGGTCTGTTCGCCGCCGGTGATGACGGGGCGGTTGAACTGCGGGTTCAGCGCCTTGAACTCGTCCACCGACATTTCCGCCAGCTGGGCGGCAACGGCCAGGTCGATGTCGCTGGTCTTGTCGATGGCGGTAAAATAGGGCTGGTTGTCGATCACCGGCAGGTGCAGGCTGAACTGGGCCGGATTGGCCACGATGTTCTTCACCGCCTGCAGCTTGGGCACGTAATTGCGGGTTTCCGCCGGCATATGCTCGGCCAGGCTCTCGAAATCGGTCGGCTTGCCGGCCGCCTGGTTGCGCTTGATGGCTTTCTGCACATTGCCTTCGCCCCAGTTGTAGGCGGCCAGGGCCAGCTGCCAGTCGCCGAACATGTCGTACAGGCGCTGCAGATAGCTGAGGGCGGCGTCGGTCGAGGCCAGGATGCCGCGCCGTTCGTCCTTGAAGGCGTCCTGCTTCAGGTTGTAGTCGCGCCCGGTGCCCGGCACGAACTGCCACATGCCGGCCGCGTTGGCGCTGGACAGGGCTTGCGGGTTGAACGCCGATTCGATGAAGGGCAGCAGCGCCAGTTCGGTCGGCATGCCGCGTTTTTCCAGCTCGGTGACCACGTGGAACAGGTAGCGCGAGGCGCGCTGGGTGGTGCGGGCCATGTGGTCCGGGCGGGCGCTGTACCAGTTGACGTGCTTCTGCACCAGCTCGTTGTTAAGATCGGGAATGGCGTAACCGGTGCGGATGCGGCCCCAGACGTCGGTTTCCTTGAAGGCATCTTCGCTGACCGCAGGCTTGGCGATGACTTTGGAGGCGGGGAGCAGTTCGGTGGTCGGCAGCTTGGCCGTGGCAGGCGTGGACAGCGGGATCAGGGGCAATGGCGGCGGCAGGTTTGCGGCCGCGGCCGCCGCCGCTGCGGAGGCGCCGTCGACTGCCTGGCTGACCGTGGGCGCCAGGGCAATCAGCGCGGCCAGCAAGGATGTGTTGATTCGTGCTTGCATAGTATTCCGTTGTTGTCGTCGAGAAACACAAACGAACCGTGAATAATGGGGCAGTGTACGTAGGTTGGCGCTGCTGAGTCAAGAAATATGTCGCCCGGATGACAGTTTCTTTGATGTAATGATGTCTGCATATATATCGAAGTTGACGGAAGTAGACGGCATTTTGCCGGAGTGCGTACAATGCGCCCTCGCCGCAAGCATTTACAAGGAAAGACCTTATGAGCAAGCCCATCGCCGACCACGACGCCGTTATCGCCCTGACCCAGAAATGGCTGGAGAAGGCCGTTATCGGCCTCAACCTGTGCCCCTTCGCCAAGGCGGTGCACATCAAGAACCAGATCCGCTACGTGGTCACGGACGCCGCCACTCCCGAAGAGCTGATGGACGTGCTGATGGCGGAACTGGAATTGCTGGCCGAGGCGAGCCCGGAAAAGGTGGACACCACGCTGATCATGCACCCGCAGGTGCTGAACGACTTCGAGGACTATAACGACTTCCTGGACGTGGCCGACGCGGCGCTGGAGGAAATGGACCTGGACGGCATCCTGCAGGTGGCCAGCTTCCACCCGGACTACCAGTTCGCCGACTCGGACAAGAACGATATCGACAACTACACCAACCGCGCGCCGTATCCGACCTTGCACCTGCTGCGCGAGGACAGCGTGGACCGCGCGGTGCAAGCCTTCCCGGAAGCGGAAGACATTTTCGAGAAGAATATCGAAACCATGCAGCAGCTGGGCCATGAAGGCTGGGACGCGCTGGATCTCGATCCGAAGCAACAGGTGAAGGGATGACGGAGCTGGAACTGAAGCGCATGGCGGCGGCGGTGCACGAGGCGGCAACGCCGTCCGTGCCGCCGGCCCAGCGCCCGGACACGCCCTGCGTGGCCGTCTGTTCCACCACCTTCGACGACATCTGCCGCGGCTGCGGACGCACTTATATAGAGGTGGCGCACTGGGTCTCGATGTCGGCGACGGAAAAAGAAGCGGTGTGGCAGCGCATCACGGCGCAGGGCTACCCGCGCCGCAATACCTGAGGACCGGGCGCCGTCCCGGTCCTGCCTCAGGCCTGTATCACCATCTTGGCCGATGCCGGCGAGCAGCCGCAGGCGAACACGTAGGCGCAGCCGCCGCCGCAGAAATTCATGCTGGTCTGGTGGTCCGGGCCTTCCTCGAGTTGCGCGACGAATTCCATTTCCTTGCCACAATCGTTGCACAGCGGTACCTCTTCGCCCTGGATCCAGCTGGGCTGGCCTCCCAGCTGGCCCAGGATGTCGCGCCCGCGCCGGCCGCCGGTATCCCAGGCATCGCGCGCCGCATCGTAGTCGCCGTCCAGCGTGTCCAGCCGCGCGCCGTGGTGGGTGGCGCGCACGGTTTCGCCGCCAGCAGGCGGGGCTGCCAGGCTCAGGCTGGCGTCGGACGGGACCGCCACGACGGCGTTGCCGCCGCTGTCTGCTTCCCATTCATCGCAGCAGCCGGGATCGTTATCGCACTTGAAGAGCAGCAGCAGTTGGTCGCGCCGCGAGCCAGGGTGGTTGGTGCGCAGCTGGCCGAGGAATTGCAAGTGGCCAGCGCATTCCTTGCAGACCGGCCAGGCAAAACCGGCCGGCACGCTGGGCAGGCCGCCGAAACTGGTGCGGGCGCCGGCGCCTTGCGGCGCGCCGGGCTCGTTGATGAGGAGGTGGGTTGTCATGATGCTCGCGCAATGGTTGTCGGATAATTATAATATCGGCAACCATATCATGCGGCAAGACAGGCCGCGCGCACCGTTCGGCGCGCGGCGCGGCGGCGATCAGTAGCTGCCGATGAAGTCCTTCTTGCCGATTTCCAGGCCATTGTGGCGCAGGATGTCGTAGGCGGTGGTGGCGTGGAAGAAGAAGTGCGGCAACGCGTAGTGCAGCAGGTAGGTGGTGCCGGTGAAGTGCTTGGTCTTTTCACCGCTGCCGGTGGTGATGGCGCGGTCTTCGGCGCCGCCGAAATCGGCCGCGTCCAGGCCTTCCAGGAAGGCGATGGTCTTGGCGATGCGCGCTTTCAGCTCGGCGAAGGTTTTTTCGGTGTCCTCATACGGCGGCACTTCCTGGCCGGCCAGGCGCGCGCCGGCGCCCTTGGCGAAGTCGGTGGCGATCTGGATCTGGCGCGAGAACGGCAGCATGTCCGGGAACAGGCGGAATTGCAACAGGGCGTTGGCGTCCAGTTTTTTGTCGGCCACATGGGCTTCGGCCTTGTCGAGGATGGCCAGCAGACTGTTCAGGATCTGCTTGAACACTGGGATGGATGCGGTGTAGGTATTAAAAGTCATTGCGGGCTCCTCGTTGAAAGAGTGGCGATGATAGCAAGCTTGTCGCATTCTTGCTGGCGCCGATAGCTGCGCCACCGTGTAATCTGGTGACGCACACGCTTGTTTGCGTGCATAATTGTTGCAATTGAAAAATTCCTGAATGCGCCGACACGCGCTGGCCCCAAGTCCCGTGGTGAATGATTAGTTCTTTATACAGAAGGATGCGTTCCCGTCTGAGCGCGCTGTACGGCCTTTCCATCTACGGCGCGCTGCTGCTGGTGGTTTTTGGCGGCCTTGTGATACCTGCCATCATCGGCAGCTATCTGCTGATCGGCGTGCACGAGCAGCAGTCGGCCAAGATGGCCCTGAACGAATCGCTGCAGCGCAATGCCGACATCCTGGCGCTGGGCATGCAGGAGTCGCTATGGAATATGAATGCCGAATCGGCCCATTCGCTGGTCGAGTCGGTGATGCGCGACCGCTCGGTGCTGCAGGTGCAGGTGACCGGCCAGGCCGAAACCCAGTTCATGCACGTGCAGTCGCCGCGCCGGCAGACCGGCAACGTGTACCGCGCCGAACGCGAAATCCTGGTGCGCGGCGAGAAGATCGGCCGCATCGTGGTGGAGATGGACGACGCGCGCAGCCAGCAGGAGCTGCGCGAGAAGCAGCTGTCCTATGTGTTCGTGCTGGCCGCGCAGCTGACCGTGTCGCTGCTGCTGATCGTGCTGTTCCTGAACAAGCGCCTGCTCAAGCCGCTGCGCAAGCTGATGCGCTTTTCCGACCGCCTGTCGCACGGCGACTTTGAAACCCGGCTGGAACTGACCGGCAGCGACGAGCTGGGGCGCCTGTCCGGCCAGCTGGAGCAGATGCGGGTGGCGATCAAGCACCTGTTCGAGGACATCGGCCAGCGCGAAGAGCGCTTCCGCACCATCGTGACCCAGGTGCCGGGCGCGGTGTTCCGCTTTCGCCCGGACGGCCCGATCGACTTCGTCAGCGACGCCATCGAGGATATTTCCGGCTACTCGGCCGCGCAGTTCATGCGCAGCACGAGCCATTCCTGGGCCAACCTGATCTGCCCGGAGGACCGCCGCATGCAGCGCCGCGTGGTGACCCAGGCCATCCGCGACGGCCGCCCGTATTCGGTCGAGTACCGCATCACCGACGCCAGCGGCACCGAGCGCTGGGTGGCCGAGAACGGCCAGCCGCAGGTGGCCGAGCGGGGCGACAGCGCGCCCTGGGTGGACGGCATCATTTCCGACATCAGCCAGCGCAAGCACAATGAAATGCGCATCGAGGCGCTGCTGGCCGAGCAGAGCGCCATCCTGGACAACGTGATGTTCGGCGTGATGTTCGTGCGCAACCGCCAGATCGTCTCGGTCAACCGGCGCTGCGAGGAACTGTTCGGCTACGAGCCCGGCGCCATGGCCGGCGCCTCCACCTCCATCGTGTTCCCCACCGCGTTCGAGTTCGAGTCGGCCGGCGCGCGCCAGTACCCCACGCTGTCGGCCGGCGAGTACTTCAGCGAAGAGCGCCACTACCGGCGCAAGGACGGCACGCTGTTCTGGTGCATGGTGAGCGGCTGCGCCATCGACCAGAGCCGCGCCAACGAGGGCAGCATCTGGGTCTACGCCGACGTCACCGCGCGCAAGGAAGCGGAGGAAAAGCTGCGCCTGTCGGCCACGGTGCTCGAGCACATCGCCGACGGCGTGATGGTGATCGATGCGCAGGGCATCATCGTGGCCGTGAATCCGGCCTTCACGCAGATCACCGGCTACAGCGAGGCTGAAGCGCTGGGCCAGGACCGCGCGCTGACGCGTTCCGGCCGCCACGAGGACACCTTCTACCACGCCATGTGGCAGGAGCTGGAAACCACCGGCTTCTGGCGCGGCGAGCTGTGGAGCCTGCGCAAAACGGGCGAGCTGTACCTGGAATGGCTGACGGTGAGCGCGGTGCGCGACACCCACGGCCTGACCACCCACTATGTGTGCGTGTTCAGCGATATCACGCTGGTCAAGCAGTCGCAGGAAAAGCTGGACCACCTGGCGCACCACGATCCGCTGACCGCCTTGCCGAACCGGTTGCTGTTCCACGACCGCCTGCACCACGCGCTGCAGCGCGCCGCGCGCGAGCAGGAGCAGCTGGCGCTGCTGTTCATCGACCTGGACCGCTTCAAGAACGTCAACGACACGCTGGGGCACCACATCGGCGACGAGCTGCTCAAGCAGGTGGCCGAGGCGCTGCAGGACAAGCTGCGCGACGGCGACACGCTGGCGCGCCTGGGCGGCGACGAATTCATCGTGCTGCTGGAGAACGTGGACGGCCAGTATGGCGCCAGCCTGGTGGCCGAAAAACTGGTCGGCATGTTCGAGCAGCCCTTCATGGTGGCCGGCCACGAACTGTTCGTCACCTGCAGCGTGGGCATCAGCCTGTACCCGGCCGACGCCACCGACCTGAATATGCTGATCCGCAACGCCGACGTGGCCATGTACCAGGCCAAGGCGCGCGGCCGCAACGGCTACCGCTTCTACGCGCCGTCCATGTCGGGCGAGGGCGTGGAGCGCCTGCGCCTGGAGACCTTCCTGCGCCGCTCGCTGGAAAAAGAAGAGATGTTCCTGAATTACCAGCCGCAGGTGGAAATCGACACCGGCCGCCTGGTGGGCGTGGAGGCGCTGGTGCGCTGGAACCACCCGGAACTGGGCCTGGTGCCGCCGAACCGCTTCATTTCCCTGGCCGAGGATATCGGCTACATCAACCAGCTGGGCAAGTGGGTGCTGTACCAGGCCTGCCTGCAGATGGTGCGCTGGCAGGAGGCCGGGCTGTGGGTGCCGAAGATGGCGGTCAACCTGTCGGCCAAGCAGTTCGAGCGCGGCAGCATCGCTTCGATGGTGGGGGACATCCTGCGCGAGACCGGGCTGGAGCCGCACCGCCTGCAGCTGGAGGTGACCGAGTCTGTCATCATGAACACCGGCGACGCGCTGGTCTTCATCAACGACCTGCACTCGATCGGCGTGGGCCTGGCGATCGACGACTTCGGCACCGGCTATTCCTCGCTGGCCTACCTGAAGCAGATGCCGGTGCAGACCTTGAAAATCGACCGCTCCTTCATCAAGGACATTTCGACCGATGTCAACGACGAGGCGATCGCCATCGCCATCATCCAGCTCGGCAAGAGCATGAATTTGTCCGTCATCGCCGAAGGCGTGGAGACCGACGAGCAGGCCGCCTTCCTGCTGCGCCACGGCTGCAACCTGGCGCAGGGCTATTTCTACAGCCGCCCGGTGCTGCCGGACGACCTGCTGCAGCGCTGGAAGTCCTGATGCGCCCATTCGAAAGGACTGTATGAAGTTGTCGCGCCGCCGTTTTCTGCTGAGCGCCACCGCGGTGGCGGGCGCCATGGTGCTCGGCTGGGGGGCGCTGCCGGCGCGCCAGCGCGTGCGCGGCAAGGTGCCGCTGCCGCTGGCAGGCGCGAGTGGCGCGGTGGCGCTTAACGGCTGGGTCGCCATTGCGCCGGACAACAGCGTGACGGTGGCGATGGCGCGCAGCGAAATGGGGCAGGGCGTACACACCGCGCTGCCGATGCTGCTGGCCGAGGAGCTGGACGTGCCGATCGGCTGGGTGCAGCTGGTGCAGGCGCCCAACGACAAGATCTACGGCAACGTGGCCGCCCTGGTGGACAACCTGCCGTTCCATCCCGACGATGACAGCCGTGGCAAGCGCGCGGCCTCGTGGCTGGTGGCCAAGGTGGGGCGCGAGCTGGGCATCAACCTGACCGGCCATTCGTCCAGCGTGAAGGACTTATGGCTGCCGATGCGCGAGGCCGGCGCCACGGCGCGCGCCTTGCTGATCGAAGCGGCCGCGCGCCAGTGGAAGGTGCGCCCGCTCGAGTGCTTCACCGAAGCGGGCTATGTCGGGCACCCGAACGGCAAGCGCGCCAGCTACGGCAGCCTGGTGGCCGCCGCGGCGGGCATGACGCCGGGCGAAGTGCGGCTGAAGACCGTGGGCCAGTTCCGCTTGATCGGCACGGCCGTGCTGCGCCGCGATTCGGCGTCCAAGAGCGACGGCAGCGCCGTCTTCGGACTGGACGTGCGGCCCGAGGGCATGCTGTACGCGGCGGTGAAGATGTCGCCGGTGATAGGCGGCACCGTGGCCAGCGTGGACACGGCGGCGGCCCTGAGGATGCCGGGCGTGTCGCGGGTGGTGGACTTCTCGCCGGCGCTGGCCGAAAAGACCGGCGCCGGGGCCGGCGTGGCGGTGGTGGCTGCGCGCTACTGGCAGGCGAGGCAGGCCGCCGCGGCGCTGCCGGTGGTCTGGCTGGAGGGCGTGAACGGCAAGCTGTCGAGCGCCGACCTGTACCAGCGCTTCGCGCAGCAGCTGGACGACGAGGACGGCCACGCGTATTACACGGCGGGCGACATGGACGAGGTGGACGGCATGGCCGAGGCGACAGGCACGCTCAAGACGGTGAAGGCCGAGTACCGCGCGCCGTTCCTGGCGCACGCCGCCATGGAGCCGCTCAACTGCACCGCCCAGGTCAGGGACGGCAAGGTGCGCCTGTGGGTATCGACCCAGGTGCCGACGCTGGCGATCGACACCGCAGCCAAGGTGGCGGGCGTGAAAGCGGCCGACGTGACGCTGGAGGTGACCATGCTGGGCGGCGGCTTCGGGCGGCGCCTGGAAGCGGACTTCATCGCGCAGGCGGTGGCGGTGGCCAAGGAGTGCAACGGCGCGCCGGTGCAGCTGATCTGGTCGCGCGAGGACGACATCACGCACGACGTGTACCGCCCGGCCGCGCTGGCGCGCTTTGCCGCCAGCCTGGACGCGGCCGGCAATATCTCGGCCTGGGACAACAAGTCCGTCAGCGCCTCGATCGGGCACCAGTACCTCAAGCGCAGCCTGGGCCTGCCGGGCCTGGGGCCAGACATGACCACCGCCGAGGGCGCGTTCGACATGCAGTACGAGATTCCGCACCAGCGCATCCGCCACATCATTGCCGACAGCGCGGTACCGGTCGGCTATTTCCGCTCGGTGGGGCATGCGCACAATGCCTTCTTCAAGGAGAGCTTCATCGACGAGCTGGCGCATGCGGCTGGCATGAGCGGGGTGGGATTCCGGCGCGGCTTGCTAAACCGCCATCCGCGCCACCTGGCGGTGCTGAACGCGGCGGTGGACAAGGCTGGCCAGCCGCCGGCGGGTCGCGCGCATGGCGTGGCCTTGCACCAGTCCTTCGGCACCATCGTGGCGCAGGTGGCGGAAGTGTCGGTGCTGGACAGGCAGATCGTCGTGCACCGCGTGGTGTGCGCGGTGGACTGCGGCATCGCCGTCAACCCTGGCATCATTTCGCAGCAGGTGGAGTCGTCGGTGGTGTTCGGCCTGTCGGCGGCGCTGGGCGGCGAGATCACCATCAAGGACGGCAAGGTGGAGCAGACCAACTTCCACCAGTACCCGGTGCTGCGCATGGACCAGGCGCCGAAAGTGGAGACCATCATCATGCTGAGCGCCGAGCCGCCCGAAGGCATGGGAGAACCCGCGGTGCCGCCGGTGGCGCCGGCGGTGGCCAACGCCGTGTTCGCGCTGACCGGGCAGCGCTTGCGCAGCCTGCCGCTCAGGCTGGCGTAGGCGCTGGCCTCAGCGCCGATTCAGGCGGCCGCCGGGAGCAGCACGCGCAAGTTGCAGTCGCGCTGCCAGTGGCGGCGCTCCTCGCTGCTTTGCGCGTAGCGCGCCAGTTCGGCGTCGTCCATGCCGGCTTGCGCCACGATCAGCCGGTGCGCCACGTTCGGGTCCGGCAGCATGGTGCCGAAAAAGGCCACATGCTCGTGGCGCTGGATCAGCAGGGTGGGGAAGTTCTCCACGTCCAGGTCGCCCACCACGTCGGCATGGTCTTCGATATCGACCCACAGGAAGTATTTGTCCGGATGGCGCGCGGCCAGTTCGTCGAAGGTGGCGCGGTAGCCGGCGCAGGTGCCGCACCAGGCGGCGCACAGGCAGGCAACGATCCAGCGGTCCTGCGCCAGCGCTGCCGAGACGTCGGCGCGATTATCGGTATGTAGGGTAGTGCTATGCATGCGCGCTATTGTACCGCGAGATGTCGCCGGCCCGCGCAGGCCGGCCCCGGCGGGTTAAAATACGGCATGTCTACCATACTTGCAATTGAAACATCATCTGAAATGGCTTCCTGCGCGCTGCTGCGCGGCGAGAAGCTTTACACCCGATCCTCGTCCGGCGTGCGCACCCATTCGCAGGCCATCCTGCCGATGATCCAGGAACTGCTGGCCGAAGCCGGCGTTGCGTTGCGCGAGTGCGACGCCATCGCCTACGGCTCCGGCCCGGGTTCCTTCACCGGTGTGCGCACCGCTTGCGGCATCGCCCAGGGCCTCGGTTACGGCGCCGGGCTGCCGCTGGTGCCGGTGGTGACGCTGGACGCCATGGCGCTGGCCTGCCACCAGCAGCACGGCGGCGCCGATGTGCTGGCCGTGCTGGACGCGCGCATGAGTGAAGTGTATTGGGCCCAGTACCGCTTCGGCGGCGCATCGCCGGCGGCGCCGGCGGCGCTGCCGCTGTCCGTGCTGCCGCCGGTGCTGTCGGCGCCCGAAGCGGTGGCGCCGCAGGGTGCGGTGACGGCGTGCGGCAATGGCTTCGCGGCCTACGCGGCAGCGCTGGCGGACCAGCCGTTCGCAGCCGGCGCGCATGCGGACGTGATGCCGCACGCGGCGCAGATCGCGCAGCTGGGCCGCATTGCGTTCGCGGCCGGGCAGGGTGTGAAGGCGGCCGACGCCCAGCCGTTCTACCTGCGCAACAAGATCGCCTATACCAGCGCCGAACGGCGCGAGATCAACGCTGCGAAGGCCGCCGCATGAAGCCAGTGTGGGATCTGGCGCGGCTCAATTATGAACCGATGCAGGACGGCGATATCGACGAAGTGGTGGCGCTGGAGGAAAGCGTTTATCCCTACCCCTGGACCCGGGGCAATTTCGCCGATTCGCTGGCCAGCGGCTACCACGCCTGGGTGCTGCGCAACCAGTCCATGCAGCTGATGGGCTATTTCCTGGTGATGCAGATGGTCGATGAGGCGCATCTGCTGAACGTGGCGGTGGCGCAAGAGTGGCAAGGGCAAGGGCTGGGCCGCTTCCTGCTGAACCAGTCCGTGGCCTGCGCGCGCGGGCTGGGGATGGAATCGATGCTGCTGGAAGTGCGGCCGTCGAACGTGCGGGCGCTGGAACTGTACCAGCGCTACGGATTTGAACAGATCGGCCGCCGCAAGGGCTACTACCCGGCGGGCGGCCAGCAACGCGAGGACGCGATCGTCATGCGTTATATGTTATGAACCGCAATGAAGTGTTCCTGCAGGAGATCGGCGTGGGCGTGCAATGGCGCTTGCGCAATGCCGCGCCGGGCGCTGCCGAGCCCCATGCCGGCAACGATGTTGCCGGGGCCGCTGAAACCGCTGAACCGGTTGACCTGGCCGCTGCGGTCATGTCGGCGTACGCCGCGCACGAGCCTGCCGCAGCCCGGCATGAGGCGCCCGCGCAGGCGCCCGGGCTTCGCACCGTGCAGCCGCCCGCCGCGCAGCCAGCCCCGGCGCAGCCAGCCGCCGCGCTGCCGCCTGCCGCTCAGCGGCCCGCCGCGCAGCCAGCCGCCGCACGCCCCGCCCCAGGCGCCGCCGCGAGCGACGACACGGCCTGGTTCGACGATGCCCCCGTGCCGGCCACGCCGCCACCGGTGGTTACCAAATCGCCCGCCAAGCCAGTGCAGGCGGCGCCGGCGCGTCCGCCCGCCGCAGGCGCGGAGGAGCCGGAATCGACTGCCTGGTTCGACGACGTGCCGATGCCGGCCGCGACCCCGGCGCCCGGCTCGGCCCGCGCGCAGCAGGCCGGCCAGCAGATCGCCGACATGGACTGGACCGCGCTGCAGGCTGCCGTCAGCACCTGCACCCGCTGCGACTTGTGCCATAGCCGCCAGGCCGCCGTGCCCGGACGCGGCGACCCGCACGCGCAGTGGCTGGTGCTGGGCACCGCGCCCGCCGCTGCGGACGAGCAGGAAGTGCGCGCCATCGCCGGCGCAGCGGGCCAGTTGCTGGACAATATGCTGAAAGCCATTGCGCTCACGCCGGACGAAGACGCCTACGTCACCACGCTGGTGAAATGCCGCCCGCCGGCCGCGCCGGACGGCAGCGACAGCCTGCCTACGCCCGAGCAGCTGGCGGCGTGCCGGCCCTACCTGCAGCGCGAGCTGGAGCTGGCCGGCAGCCGCATGATCCTCACGCTGGGCCACACGGCCGGCAAAGGCTTGCTGGGCGCCGCCGCGCGCGGCAAGGTGCTGCGCTACGACGGCATTCCCACCATTGCCACCTACCACCCGGCCGACCTGCTGCGCAAGCCGGCGGACAAGGCCAGGGCATGGTCCGACCTGTGCCTGGCGAAAGCGGCCCATGCCGGCCGGGCCTGACGCAGCGCAGGAAACAAGCGGTACGGAAACGTACCAGATGCGCTTCGAGCGCACCTGGGGCCATCTGACCCGCCCCCATGTGCGCGCGCTGGCCTGGCTGCTGGACGCGCCGGACCTGCTCGACCCGGCCTCGCCGCACTGGCAAAACCGCATCGCCACCCTCGGCCCCGTGCCGCCGGCGGCCGCCGAATGGCTGGCCGCGCTGGAGCGCGACCCCGCGCCGCTGGACGCCGCCCTGGGCGGCCGTTTCTATTCGCGCCTTGGCCTGTACGCCGAGAAACTGATGGCGTTCTATTTCGAGCAGCAAGGCACCCTGGTGGCGCATGGCCTGCAGGTGCGCGCCAACCGCAACGACACGGTGGGCGAGTTCGATTTCCTGCTGCGCCATGGCAGCCAGCTGCTGCACTGGGAATTCGCCACCAAGTTCTACCTGCTGGACGACACGGCGGGAGCGGCCAGCTTCAACCACCTGATCGGCCCCAACCTGGCGGACACGCTGGGCGTCAAGATGCGCAAGACTTTCGCCAAGCAGCTCGAACTGGCCTACCACCCCGCCGCGCAGCCGCTGCTGCCGCAGCCGGTGGATCTGGCGCAGGCGCTGGTGAAGGGCTGGCTGTTCTATCCGCAAGGTTCGCCGCACGCGCTGGCCGGCATCTCGCCCGGCCACTGCCTGGGCTACTGGAGCACGCTGCGTGAATTCGCGGCCGGCCGCAACGGCGCCGCGCAGCCGCGGCAACAGTACGTGGTGATGCCGCGCCTTCAATGGCTGGCGCCGCTGAAGGTGCGCGCGGCTGGCGCCGGTGCACCCGTGCCGGGTTCCGGGCCGGATGCGGTGCCGGACCGCCCGCCGGGATCGCCAGCCGCCGCCGGACCGGCGCGCATCAATTCCATCGCGGCGGTCGACAGCGCGGCGCCGCTGGACGCTGCGCAAGTGGTGCAGGCCGTGCTGGCCCGTTTCGAACAGGAGATGTCGCCGGTGATGGTGGCGTCGGTGGTGGAGCGGGATGGCTGGCTGGTCGAGCGCGAGCGGGGTTTTGTCGCGCCGGACGACTGGCGCGCGCGGGCCGCCGCGCGCCGTGAACAGGGGCTGCTGCCCCCGTAAAGTGCTACGCTAGTGCTTCGCTTCGCCGATCAGTGCGAGCGAATCGTGCTGGCGCTGGTTGGCATTGTGCAGCCACATAATGCACAGCATGATGCCGGCAATGAACAGGCCGAACAGCACGATGATGGTGTTCAGTCCCAGGTGCAGGCGTATCATCAGCGAGTACATGGCCAGCATGGTCAGGATGGACAGGTTTTCATTGAAGTTCTGCACCGCGATCGAGTGGCCCGCACTCATCAGCACGTGGCCCCGGTGCTGCAGCAGCGCGTTCATCGGCACCACGAAGAAGCCGCCGATGGCGCCGATCACCACCAGCAGCGGGTAGGCGATCCAGGTCGAGTACACCAGTGTCATGCCCATCACGATGACCCCCATCAGGATGCCCAGCGGGATCACCGACAGCGACTTGCGCAGCGTAATGAAGCGGGCCGACATGATGGCGCCGAAGGCGATGCCGATGGCGACCATGCCCACCATGCTGGTGGCCTGGTCGTAGCGCATGCCCAGCGAGCGCTGCGCCCACTCCAGCACGATCAGCTGCAAGGTGGCGCCGGCGCCCCAGAACAGCGTGGTCACCGCCAGCGAAATCTGGCCCAGCTTGTCCTTCCACAGCAGCGTGAAGCAGTTCGAGAAATCGACGATCAGCTTGATCGGATTGCGTTCCTGGTGCGGATAGATACAGCCGGTGTCCGGGATGCGCAGGTTGAAGATGGCCGCCAGCACATAGGTCAGGCCCAGTACGCACAGCGCCGCCTCGGTGGTGGTGTCGATGCCGGTCTCGATCAGCGGGAGGTCGATATTGAGCAGCATGCTCGACAGGCGGCCGGTCACCAGCGCGCCGCCCATGACGGTGCCGAGAATGATGGAGGTCACGGTCAGGCCTTCGATCCAGCCGTTGGCGGCCACCAGCTTCTCGGCCGGCAGCAGTTCGGTCAGGATGCCGTACTTGGCGGGCGAGTACACCGCCGCGCCGAAGCCGACCACGGCATAGGCCAGCAGCGGGTGAACATGGAAGAAGATCATGGCGCAGCCCAGGATCTTGATCATGTTGGCGATGAACATGACCCGGCCTTTGGGCAGGGCGTCCGAGAAAGCACCGACGAAAGCGGCCAGCAGCACGTAGAACAGCACGAACGACAATTTCAGCAGCGGCGTCAGCCACGCCGGGGACTTCATGGAAATCAGCAGATCGATGGCCACAAACAGCAGTGCATTGTCTGCCAGTGACGAAAAGAACTGCGCTGCCATGATGGTATAAAAACCACGATTCATACTGGAAGGCCTGGAAACTAATCTCGGCTTGCTTTATACCATGAATAACTGGTATTCCCAAGAAATCGACTACATGTACGGAAGCTGCGGCCAAGCCCGCCGTTTCGATGTTTCCGCAAGGAAATCAGGCGTTGTCCGGGCTGCTGCCCGGGGCGCATCCGGCGGCGCATCCGGGTAGAATACGGCTTCGCTCAACCGTCCCGATTTCACTATGCCAAGGCCGATCGTCGCAACCATCCATATAGAGTCCATGCAACACAACCTGGCGCGGGCCAGAGCCTGCGCGCCGGGCGCCAGGGTGTGGGGCGTGCTGAAGGCGAACGGCTACGGCCATGGACTGGAGCGCGCCATGCGCGGCCTGGCGGACGCCGACGGCCTGGCGCTGATCGAGCCGGACAACGCGCTGCGCTTGCGCGAACTGGGCTGGACCAAGCCCATCCTGCTGCTCGAAGGCCCTTTCGACGCGGCCGACGTGGCCATGATGGCCGCGCATGGCATCAACGGCGCCGTGCATGGCGAGGAGCAGTTGGCGCTGATCGAGTCGGCCCGCCTGCCCGCAGCGGCCAAGCCGCTGAATCTGCACCTGAAAATGAACACCGGCATGAACCGTCTCGGCTTCAAGCCGGAGCGGTTCGCCGCCGCCCATGCGCGCCTGCGCGCGCTGCCGCACGTGGGCGAAATCACGCTGATGACCCACTTCGCCAATGCCGACGAGACCGCGCATCCGCGCCTGCCGATCGGCGAGCAGGTGCGCCGCTTCAACGCCGGCGCGGCCGGCTTGCCGGGGCCGCTCAGCCTGGCCAACTCGGCTGGCATCTTCCACATGCCCGGCGCGGCGCGGACCCTGGGCGCCGAACTGGTGAGCGACTGGATACGGCCCGGCATCATGCTGTACGGCGGCTCGCCGGGCGGCAAGAGCGCCGAGGAATTCGGCCTGCTGCCGGCCATGACGCTGAGCAGCGAACTGATTTCGGTGCAGGACATCCTGGCCGGCGACTGCGTCGGCTACGGCAGCCGCTTCCAGGCCGACGGCCCGATGCGCATCGGCGT
Source organism: Massilia sp. NBRC 108631 (assembly GCF_059704565.1). Taxonomy (NCBI): domain Bacteria; kingdom Pseudomonadati; phylum Pseudomonadota; class Betaproteobacteria; order Burkholderiales; family Oxalobacteraceae; genus Massilia; species Massilia sp. NBRC 108631. The sequence goes on along the minus strand of NZ_BAAKJE010000182.1, from coordinate 49,245 downwards.
GGTCGCTTGCGGCTACGCCGATGGCTACCCGCGCCACGCGCCGCAGGGTACGCCGGTGCTGGTGGACGGCGTGCGCACCCGCGTGGTCGGCCGCGTATCGATGGACATGCTGACCGTGGACCTGAGCGGCCTGCCGCAGGCGCGCGTGGGCAGCAAGGTGGTGCTGTGGGGACGGGGCATGCCGATCGACGAGGTGGCCACCGCCGCCGGCACCATCGGCTATGAGCTGATGTGCGCGCTGGCGCCGCGCGTGCGCGTGGTGGAAGCGTAAGGAGCACCGGCATGGCCAAGGCAAAAACCAATTACACCTGCACCGAATGCGGCGGAACCAGCAGCAAATGGACCGGCCAGTGCGGCGCCTGCCAGCAGTGGAACACCATGGTGGAAACCGTGCTGGAGTCCGGCGCCGGCAACAACCGCTACTCCAATCCGCAGCACCTGTCGCTGGCGCAGACCGCGCCGGTGCTGTCGCTGCAGGACATCGAGGCGCTGGACGTGCCGCGCTTCCCGACCGGCATCGAGGAGTTCGACCGGGTACTGGGCGGCGGCCTGGTGGCCGGCGGCGTGGTGCTGATCGGCGGCGATCCCGGCATCGGCAAGTCGACCCTGCTGCTACAGGCGCTGGCGCACATGTCGCACGCGAAAAGCGTGCTGTATGTCAGCGGCGAGGAATCCGGCGCCCAGATCGCACTGCGCGCCAAGCGCCTGGCGATCGACGCGCGCGACCTCAAATTGCAGGCCGAGATCCAGCTGGAAAAGGTGCTCGGCACGCTGGCCGAGCTGAAGCCGCAGGTGGCGGTGATCGACTCGATCCAGACCATGTATTCGGACGCGCTCAGCTCGGCGCCCGGCTCGGTGGCGCAAGTACGCGAGTGCGCAGCCCAGCTGACCCGCATGGCCAAGCAGAGCGGCATCACCATCATCCTGGTGGGGCACGTGACGAAGGAGGGCGCGCTGGCCGGGCCGCGCGTGCTCGAGCACATTGTCGATACGGTGCTGTACTTCGAGGGCGACAACCATTCCAGTTATCGGCTGGTGCGCGCCATCAAGAACCGCTTCGGCGCGGTCAACGAGCTGGGCGTGTTCGCCATGACGGACAAGGGCTTGAAAGGCGTGTCCAATCCGTCCGCGCTGTTCCTGTCGCAGCATGACAACCAGGTGCCCGGTTCCTGTGTGATGGTGACGCAGGAGGGAACCCGCCCGCTGCTGGTGGAAATCCAGGCGCTGGTCGATGCCAGCCACCTGCCGAACGCGCGCCGGCTGTCGGTGGGCCTGGAGCAGAACCGGCTGGCCATGCTGCTGGCGGTGCTGCACCGCCACGCCGGCATTGCCGCGTTCGACCAGGACGTGTTCATCAACGCGGTCGGCGGCGTGAAGATCACCGAGCCGGCGGCCGACCTGGCGGTGCTGCTGGCGATTAACTCGTCGATGCGCAGCAAGGCGCTGCCGCGCGGCTTCGTGGTGTTCGGCGAGGTGGGCCTGGCGGGCGAGATCCGGCCCGCGCCGCGCGGCCAGGAACGCTTGCGCGAGGCGGCCAAGCTGGGTTTCTCGATCGCCATGATACCCAAGGCGAACGCGCCCAAGCAGGCCATCGAGGGCATGACCATCGTGGCGGTGGAGCGCATCGACGACGCGTTCACCAAGCTGCGTGAATTGCAGTAAGCAAGTTTATTCGTACGGCAATTTCCGCCTGCATCAAAAGTGAATGCGCAGTAGAATGAAGGCTTGGAGAGCGCTACCAGAAACGCGCTCTGATCAGGCAGTCAACAGGCAAGTCGAAATTCAGGAAGCAACAGCGTGCTAGTAGATCAAAGGCAGACAACCCGTAAAATTTTACGCGCAAAAGCGGTGGTGGTAATGGAGGGCGCCAAGCCGGCGCCGGCCCGTACCATCGACCTGGGCCCGACCGGCATGTCGGTCACCATGGGCCACATGGTGCCGTCCGGCCAGATCGGGCAGGTTTCATTCGAGATGTTTGTGGATGGCAAACCGGTCATCATTAGCTGCCGTTCAAAAGTAACATATTGCATCTTTAGCGGCGACGACGTGAAAGTCGGCCTACAATTCATCAATCCCGATGCGGCCGCCGTGGCCGCGATCGGCAAGTTCATGCGCTGATACGGGCGGCTTATACCGCGCTGTTTGCCGCATTGATGGACGGGTGAAGACCTTATCATGTCTTCCACTTTGATCGGATGACACAAAATGGCAAACTCAGGCATCGGCAGCATCGGAAACTACGGCAATCTGACCGGCACGGCGGCGTATGGCGCGAACAGCTCGACGCCGTCGGCGTCGGTACTGGCCAAGGTCGAGCGCACGCTGGCGGGCCAGGCCGGTTCCGTGGCCAGGCTGAATACCAGCCTGCTGCGCGACCAGACCAAGCTGTCCGGCCTGGGCCAGCTGCAAAGCGCGCTGACCGGCTTCCAGTCGATCGCCGAGCGCCTGGCCGGCAGCGGCCTGAGCACCTCGGCCACGTCGTCCGGCAAGGGCGTGCTGAACGTGAGCGCGGGCGGCACCGCCAAACCCGGCACGTATGCGGTGGAGGTGAAACAGCTGGCGCAGGGCCAGATCCTCAATAGCGACAAGCTGGCCAGCGCCGGTTCCAGGATCGGCACCGGCTCGCCGGCCACCATCAAGGTTGAATTCGGTGTCGAGGGCGCGGACAAATTCACGCCCGGCAAGACCGCCGCCAAGACCATCACCATCGACAGCAAGAACAATACGCTGGACGGCATTGCCGCCGCCTTCAAGGACGCCGGCATCGACGCCAGCGTGGTCAAGAGCGGCACCGGCTACGCGCTGCAGATCAAGGGCGAAAACGGCGAAGCGGCCAGCATGCGCATCAGCGTGTCCGGCGACGCGGCCGTGAAGAGCCTGGTGTCCTACAATCCGGCCGCCAACAACAGCCCCACGGCGCAGGGCCTGACCCAGGCGCAAGCGGCGCAGGACGCGCTGGCCACCGTGAACGGCAAGGAAGTGAAAAGCGCCAGCAATACGCTGAAGGACGCCATCGAAGGCGTCAGCGTCACCCTGACCGGCAGCGGCAAGACCGACGTGACCGTCAGCCAGGACAGCGCCCAGATCGCGCAGAACGTCACCAGCTTCGTCAACGCCTACAACGACCTGAACAACAAACTGAGCGCCTTGCAGAAGGGCGAGCTGAAGTCCGACCTGGCGCTGGGCCAGGTCAGCCGCGAGCTCAATTCGCTGGTGCAGGGCGGCGGCGGGGTGTCCAGGACCGCGCTGGCGGCGGCCGGCGTGACGGTCGACAGCAGCGGCAAGCTGATGCTGGACGACAAGAAGCTGAAAAGCGCCATTGCGGCCGATTCGGCCGGCGTGGCCGGCTTGTTCACCAACCAGGGCAAGGGCCTGGCCGACCAGTTCGACGCCAAGATCGATGTCCTGACCGGCAAGAACAGCAGCATCCAGCGCGAGGCGCAGCAGGTCAGCAAGGACATCGGCACCCTCACCGCGAAAAAGGCCGACCTGGCCAAGGCGCTGACTACCCAGGCCAATGTGCTGGTGGCGTTCTACACGCAGCAGGAGCAGGCCGCCGCCAGCGAAGCCTTGCCCGGCTACACCGGCGCGCGCTCGCTGTTCGACTTCCTGGCCTAACGGGCCCGGCGCGCTTGCATTCGGCGCCGCAATGCCTGATCATCTCGCGTTCTGAGTATTCTTCTTTTCTTTGGAGGCAGGCATATGGCGGGGAAGCGTTGGGGCAAGTTGATGATGTTGGCGGCGACGGCTGCCATGATGTCCACGGCGGGGCTGGTGCAGGCGCAGCAGGAAGAGAAAGTCCTGAACATCTACAACTGGTCGGACTATATCGCCGACGACACCATCAAGAACTTCGAGAAAGAGACCGGCATCAAGGTCCGCTATGATGTTTTTGATAACAACGAGATCCTGAACTCCAAGCTGGCCGCCGGCAAATCCGGCTACGACATCGTGGTGCCGACCGCACCGTGGGCCAAGCTGCAGATCGACGCCAAGCAGCTGCGCAAGCTGGACAAGTCCAAGCTGGCCAACCTGGCCAACCTGGACCCGCAAATCCAGGCCAAGCTGGCCAAGATCGACCCCAACAATGAATACCTGGTGGACTGGCTGTGGGGCTACGCCACGGTGGGCATCAACGTCGGCAAGGTGAAAGCCGCGCTGGGCGGCGAGCCGATGCCGGACAATGCCTGGGAGCTGATCTTCAACCCGAAATACGCGGCCAAGCTGAAGTCTTGCGGCGTGTCCTTCCTCGACTCGCCGTCCGAGGTGCTGCCGGCGGCGCTGCAATACATCGGCAAGCCGGCGTACTCGGCCAAGGCGGCCGACTACGCCGAGGCGGGCAAGGTGCTGACGGCCATCCGTCCTTACGTCACGCTGTTCAGCTCGTCGGGTTATATCAACGACATGGCCAACGGCGCCATTTGCGTGGCCTTCGGCTGGTCCGGCGACATCAACATCGCCCGCCAGCGCGCCATCGACGCTAAGAACGGCAACCAGATCCAGGTGCTGGTGCCGAAGACCTCGGCCGCGCTGGTGTTCGACACCATGGCCATTCCGGCCGACGCGCCGCACCCGAACAATGCGCACCTGTTCATCAACTACATCCTGCGTCCGGAAGTGCATGCCAGCCTGACCAACAAGGTGTTCTACGCCAACCCGAACAAGGCAGGCATCAAGTTTGTGCGCAAGGATATCGCCGACAACAAGACGGTCTTCCTGCCGGCGGCCGACATGCAGCGCATGATCGCCCCGGAAGCAGTGCCGGCCGACGTGCGCCGTTCCATCACCCGCATCTACACCAAGTTCAAAACCGGCATGTAGCAGCGAGATAAGCAGGGATAAGCAGGAAGAGCAGCAAGCTGTAAACGCGACAAAGGCGCCTTAAGTGCTAGCTTAAGGCGCCCGGTTCCGCGCAGCGGCAGGCTATTCGTGATAGCGATCGGATAGTTTGTGATGGCTCCCACTGGACTCCTGGATCAGCTCGAACACGACCAGTGCGATCATGCCGCCAAAAATGCCCATGGTGAGGAGGGTAAACATAAGTTTTCAACCGTCTTTGGGACGGCAGCTCCCTAGAGTTGATACAACTAAACTTTAGCAGAAGCGTTTTGCTTTTCAAGCCACAGTTGCAACGCTATTTCACCACCAGGTCCGAAGCCATCACCGCCTTCAGGTAAAGACTGTCCGGGTCGCCCGGATCGCGCTGCACGAACCACCAGGCGCTGGCTTTGCGGATATCCCAGTCCTGGTCCTCCCCCGTCATCAGCAGCGCCGCCGCCTGGCCCAGGGTGGGCTGGTGGCCCACCACCAGCACGGTTTCCCGGGCGCCCGGCCAGTTGGCCGCTTTCAGCACGTCGGCCGCGTCCGCGCCCGGCGCCAGGTCGTTGTGGATCTTGAATTTGCGGCCCAGCGCTTCCGCCGTCTGCAAAGTGCGCAGCGCGGGGCTGGACAGCACGCGGCAATTGTCCGGCAGCTGGGAGTCCAGCCACTGGCCCATGCGCCGCGCCTGCTTCTGGCCCTTGGTTGTCAGGGCCCGCTCCAGGTCGGACTGGCCGGGAGCCGCTTCTTCGGCTTCGGCGTGGCGCCACAAGATCAGGTCCATGGTATCCCTCTTTTCGCGTTAGTCGTTAACCTCGCCGCTGGGCGTGCCCAGGGTATGCATCAGGTATTGCTGTCCGCTGAACAGGGTTTGCTTGCCGCGCGGACGGCGGCGCTGGTAATGGCCGGTCGGCTCCAGTTCCCAGGCATTGCTGTTGTCCTTCAGGTAAGGGTTCAGGCCTTCGGCGATGACGCGCCGCTTCAGCGCGCGGTCCAGCACGGGGAAGGCAACTTCGATGCGGCGGAACAGGTTGCGGCTCATCCAGTCCGCGCTGCCCAGGTAGACGTCGTGCGTCAGATCGTTGCGGAAATAGTAGATGCGGCTGTGTTCCAGGAAGCGGCCGATGATGGAGCGCACCCGGATGTTTTCGGACAGGCCAGGCACGCCCGGCTTCAGCGTGCAGGCGCCGCGCACGATCAGGTCGATCTTGACGCCATCCTTGGACGCGGCGTACAGCGCGCGGATTACCGATTCGTCCACCAGCGCATTCATTTTGGCGATAATCCGGCCGGGCCGCCCGGCGCGCGCGATCTTGGCCTCGTTGCGGATGGCCTTGATCACCTCGTTCTGCAGCGCGAACGGCGCCAGCCACAGGTGGTTCAGCTTCTGCGGCTTGGTCAGGCTGGTCAGGTGCATGAACACTTCGTTGACGTCGCGCCCCAGCTCCGGGTTGCTGGTGAGCAGGCCGAAGTCGGTGTACAGCTTGGTGGTGGTGGGGTGGTAGTTGCCGGTGCCCAGATGCGAGTAGTAGCGCAGGCCGCCTTCCTCGCGGCGTATCACCAGCGCCACCTTGGCGTGCGTCTTCAAGCCCACCACGCCGTACACCACCTGCGCGCCAGCCTGCTCCAACTTGTCGGCCCAGTTGATGTTGGCTTCTTCGTCGAAGCGCGCCATCAGTTCCACGATCACGGTCACTTCCTTGCCGGCGCGGGCTGCCATGATGAGCGACTCCATCAGGTCCGAGTTCATGCCGGTGCGGTAGATGGTCTGCTTGAGCGCCACCACGGCCGGGTCCAGCGCGGCGGCGCGGATGAAGTCGATCACGGTCTGGAATGACTGGTAGGGGTGGTGCAGCAGGATGTCCTGCTGGCGCAGCGCGCCGAAGATGTCGGTATTGGTGGTCTTGTTGGCCACACCGGGGAAAAAGGGCGGAAAGCGCAGCTCGGGGTGGGCCACGTTGTTGATGATCTCGGTCAGGCGCACCAGGTTGACCGGACCGTCGACTTCATACAGGCGGCTGTTGTCCAGCGCGAACTGGTCCAGCAGGAACTGCGACAGCTCGGGCGGGCAGTTCTTTGCCACCTCCAGCCGCACCGAGGTGCCGAACTGGCGGCCCTGCAGCTCGCCCTTGAGCGCCTGGCGCAGGTTCTTCACCTCTTCCTCGTCGACCCACAAGTCGGAGTCGCGCGTGACGCGGAACTGCGAATAGGCGATCACTTCGCGGCCGGCGAACAGGTCGGAAATATGCGCATGGATGATGGAGGAGAGCAGGCAGAACGACACCCCGCCCGCGTCCGACAGCTCGTCGGGCAGGCGGATCACGCGCGGCAGCACGCGCGGCGCCTTGACGATGGCGATGGCGGTGCCGCGGCCGAAGGCGTCCTTGCCGGTCAGCGAAACGATGAAGTTGAGACTCTTGTTGACCACTTGCGGGAAGGGGTGGGCCGGGTCCAGGCCGATTGGCGTTAGCAGCGGGCGCACTTCGCGCTCGAAATACTGCTTGACCCAGGCGCGTTGCGCCTCGTTGCGCTGGGTGTGGCGCAGCAGGTGGATGCCCGCTTCCTGCAGCTGCGGCAGCACTTCGGTATTTAACAGTTCGTATTGCAGTTTGACCAGCTCGTGGCACTCGTCGCAGATGCGGCGCAGGTTGGCGGCCAGGGCAGGGTGCAGCGCGCTGTTGCTGCCGTCGGTGGCGGCGGCCGCCAGCAGGCTGGCCACGCGTACTTCAAAGAATTCGTCCAGATTGCTGCTGACGATGCATAAATAGCGCAGGCGTTCCAGCAACGGTACGGCAGGGTCGGCGGCTTGCGCCATGACGCGGCGGTTGAATGCCAGCTGGGACAGTTCGCGGTCGAGGAAAATACCGTGCTTGTTTGTTTCCGAACGCAGGTCAGGCTTCATGATGTTGTCTATCACTTTATCTTTGCAGATGGTTAATTCTAGCCCAATCGGGCGCGCCCCAGTGTAGATGTTAATTGTGACAACTCCATGACAAAACGGTGACGGCGCGGCTGTCACGTTTGTCATAATTGACCGGAACGGTGTCAAAACCGGGGTACTATTCCCTCTGAAGCGGGTGTTTTAATTATTTTTTCACATGTCATAAAGCTGTCATATTGGCTCGGTAGACTGCGCAGCATTCAAACCGTCACAACCCCTAAGGACATTGATATGCGTATGAAACAGTTGTTCACCTCCCTGGTTATCGGCGCCACCGCTGCCGTCGCCTTTTCCACCGCCGCTGCTGCGGACTTGACCGGCGCAGGCGCAACTTTCCCTTACCCGATTTACGCCAAGTGGGCTGAATCGTACAAGGCAGCCACCGGCAACGGCCTGAACTACCAGTCCGTGGGTTCCGGCGCCGGCGTGAAGCAGATCAAAGCCAAGACCGTCGACTTCGGCGCCACCGACAGCCCGCTGAAAGGCGACGAGCTGGACGCGGAAGGCCTGACCCAGTTCCCGGCCATCATGGGCGGCGTGGTTGCCATCGTGAACCTGGACGGTGTCACCCCGGGCGCGATGAAGCTGACCGGCCAGGTGATCGGCGACATCTACCTGGGCAAGATCACCAAGTGGAACGCGGCTGAAATCACCGCCCTGAACCCAGGCATGAAACTGCCGAACGATGAAATCACCGTGGTACACCGCGCCGACGGCTCGGGCACGTCCTTCCTGTGGACCGACTACCTGTCCAAAACCAACCCTGAGTTCAAGACCAAGGTTGGCGCCGGTACCGCCGTCAAGTGGGTGGTGGGCGTGGGCGGCAAGGGCAACGAAGGCGTGGCCGCCAACGTGCAGCGTATCAAGGGCGCGATCGGCTACGTGGAGTGGGCTTTCGCCAAGAAGAACAAGATCGCGCACACCCAGCTGAAAAACAAGGACGGCCAGTTCGTGCAGCCTGACGACGACAACTTCAAAGCTGCCGCCGCCAACGCCGAGTGGACCAAGACCCCGGGCTTCGGCGTGGTGCTGACCGACCAGGCCGGCAAGACCTCCTGGCCGATCACCGGCGTGTCCTTCATCCTGATGCACAAAACCCAGGCTGATGCAGCCAAGGGCAAGGAAGTGGTCAAGTTCTTCGACTGGGCCTTCAAGAACGGTGGCGCCGCCGCCGCCGACCTGGACTACGTGCCGCTGCCTGCTTCGGTTGTGAAGCTGGTGCAGGATTCGTGGAAAGCCAACCTGAAAGACGCTTCGGGTAAAGCAATCTACTAATCCCCGCGGCCTCCTCGGACAGCCGAGGAGGCTAGCCGGGGACGCTGCGGCGGACCGCCGCCGCGGCGCACCCGGCTAGCCCACATCCAGAACAAGACCACTCTATGAGCGCAGACATCACATCCCCGCCGATCACCTTGTCGGAGCCCGCCATGACAGAAGTGTCCAATGCCGCCATGCTCTCGACCATGCGCAAGCAGCGCATCCAGGATTTCATCTTCCACAAAGTCACGATGACCTTTTCCCTGTCGGTACTGCTGGTACTGGTGGGGATTATCATTTCGCTGGTGCTGGGCGCCATGCCGGCGCTGCAGCACTTCGGCCCGGCCTTCATCACCACCGTCGAATGGGACCCGGTCAATGACAACTACGGCGCGCTGATCGCCATCGTCGGCACCCTGGCCACGGCCGGCATCGCGCTGCTGATCGCCTTCCCGGTCAGCTTCGGCATCGCGCTGTTCCTGACCGAGATCTGCCCGGTCTGGCTGCGCCGCCCGCTGGGCACGGCCGTCGAGCTGCTGGCCGGCGTGCCGTCCATCATCTACGGCATGTGGGGCCTGTTCGTGTTCGCGCCGCTGTTCGGCGACTACGTGCAGCCTTTCCTGAAAGCCACGCTGGGCCAGCTGCCCATCATCGGTTCCGTGTTCAGCGGCCCGACCATGGGCATCGGCATCCTGACCGCCGGCCTGATCCTGGCCGTAATGATCATCCCCTTCATTTCCTCCGTGATGCGCGACGTGTTCGAGATCGTGCCGGCGGTGCTGAAGGAATCGGCCTACGGCCTGGGCTGCACGAAGTGGGAAGTGGTGCGCAAGGTGGTGCTGCCGTACACCAAGAGCGGCGTGGTCGGCGGCGTGATGCTGGGCCTGGGCCGCGCGCTGGGCGAGACCATGGCGGTGACCTTCGTCATCGGCAACGCCAACAAATTGTCCTGGTCGCTGTTCGCGGCCGGTAACTCGATCGCCTCGACGCTGGCCAATGAGTTCGCCGAGGCGGAGAGCACGCTGCACGTGTCCTCGCTGTATGCGCTGGCGCTGATCCTGTTCGTGATTACCCTGATCGTTCTGTCCGCCGCCAAGCTGATGCTGGCCGGCATGTCCCGCAAGGAAGGCGTCAAATGAGCCAAGCTACCCCAATGAACCCGGTCTACCGCAAGCGCCTGCTGGTGCACCGTATCGGCATCGCGCTGTCCGTGATGGCCATGTCGGTCGGCCTGATCGTGCTGCTGTGGATCCTGGCCACGCTGCTGATCAACGGCTTCTCGGCCCTGCACTACACCCTGTTCACGGCCAACACCCCGGCGCCCGGCAGCGAAGGCGGCGGCTTGCTGAACGCCATCGTCGGCAGCCTGATGATGGTGGGCGTGGCCACCGTGGTGTCGACCCCGATCGGCATCCTGGCCGGCATCTACCTGGCCGAATACGGCGAAGAGAACAAGGTGGCGCAGGTGACCCGCTTCGTGACCGACATCATGCTGTCCGCGCCATCCATCGTGATCGGCCTGTTCGTCTACGCGCTGTACGTGGCCAACGTGAAGCACTTCTCGGGCTACGCCGGTTCCATCGCGCTGTCGCTGATCGCGGTGCCGGTGGTGGTGCGCACCACCGACAATATGCTCAAGCTGGTGCCCAACAGCCTGCTGGAAGCGGCGTTCGCGCTGGGCGCGCCGCGCTGGAAAGTGGCCATGACGGTGCGCCTGCGCGCGGTCAAGGCCGGCGTGGTGACCGGCGTGCTGCTGGCCGTGGCGCGCATCTCCGGCGAAACCGCGCCGCTGCTGTTTACCGCGCTCAACAACCAGTTCTTCAGCGCCGACATGAACGCGCCGGTGGCCAACCTGCCGGTGGTGATTTACCAGTTCGCCATGAGCCCGTACGACAACTGGCGCTCGCTGGCCTGGGGCGGCGCCCTGCTGGTGACCTTCAGCGTGCTGGGCCTGAACATCCTGTCGCGCACCGTGTTCAGCCAAAAAGCCCCGAACTAATCAAACATACATACAGATGAATACGCAAATGAGCAACGACACCAAAGCAGCGAACGCCGCCAAGCGCAAGACCATCGAAATCTCGGGCCTGAACTTCTTCTATGGCAAGACGCAGAGCCTGCACAACGTCAACCTGGACGTGCACGAGAAGCAGGTGACGGCCTTCATCGGCCCGTCCGGCTGCGGCAAGTCGACCCTGCTGCGCACGCTGAACCGCATGTACGACCTGTATCCGGGCCAGCGCGCCGAAGGCTCCATCATGTACCGCGGCCGCAACATCCTCGAGCCGGGCCAGGACGTCAACATGCTGCGCGCCAAGGTCGGCATGGTGTTCCAGAAGCCGACCCCGTTCCCGATGTCGATCTACGACAACATCGCTTTCGGCGTGCGCCTGTATGAAGACCTGTCGAAAGGCGAGATGGACGAGCGCGTGGAATGGGCGCTGAAGAAGGCCGCGCTGTGGGGCGAGGTGAAGGACAAGCTGAGCAAGAGCGGCCTGTCGCTGTCCGGCGGCCAGCAGCAGCGCCTGTGCATCGCGCGCGGCGTGGCGGTCAAGCCCGACGTGCTGCTGCTCGACGAACCGACCTCGGCGCTGGACCCGATCTCGACTTCGAAAGTGGAAGAACTGATCAGCGAACTGAAGCAGGACTACACCATCGCCATCGTCACCCACAACATGCAGCAGGCGGCGCGCTGCTCCGACTACACCGCCTATATGTACCTGGGCGAACTGGTGGAGTTCGGCGAAACCGACCAGATCTTCATGAACCCTGCCCGCAAGGAAACGCAGGATTACATCACCGGCCGCTTCGGCTAAGCCTCGGCACATAACAAGAGTACGGAGAGAACCACCATGATGGGCGAACATTCATCCAAGAAATATGACGAGGAACTGGAAGCGATCCGCTCCAAGGTGCTGCTGATGGGCGGCATCGTCGAGACCCAATTCCTCGACGCCATGACCTGCTTCCGCATCGGCAACCTGGAACGCGCCGAGCGCGTGATGCGCGAAGACGATACCGTGAACCAGCTGGAAGTGCAGCTGGATGACGCCTGCAGCCACCTGATCGTGCGCCGCCAGCCGACCGCCAACGACCTGCGCACCGTGATGGCCACCATCAAGGTGATTACCGACCTGGAGCGCATCGGCGACGAAGCGACCAAGATCGCGCGCACCGCGAAAAGCCTGCACAGCCGCGGCGCCGTGACGGTGAGCCACTATGAAATGGTGCGCAGCATCGCCAACGCCACCAGCGACATGCTGCACGACGCGCTGGACGCGTTCGCCCGCAACGACGGCAAGCAGGCGCTGCAGCTGATCGCGCAGGATGCCGTGATCGACCACGAGTTCCGTTCCATCATGCGCAATCTGATCACCTTCATGATGGAAGATCCGCGTACAATCTCCGCCGCGCTGGACACCCTGTGGGTGGCCAAGGCAATCGAGCGCATCGGCGACCACGCGAAGAACATCGCCGAGTACGTGATTTACGTGGTGGAAGGCAAGGACATCCGCCATACCAAGACCGTTCCCCTGCCGGACGATCTCCCAGAATAAAGTAAAGCGGTACCATGGCATCTGATAAAACGACTGTACTGATAGTGGAGGACGAGCCTGCGATCGTCGAACTGGTGACGTTTTCGCTGCGCGACGCAGGCTGGAATGTGTGCGCCGTCTCGACCGTGGGCGAAGCCTGGGAATTCATCACCAAGCGCACCCCGCAGCTGTTGCTGCTGGACTGGATGCTGCCCGACCAGACCGGCCTGCGCCTGCTGTCGCGCATCCGCTCCGACCGCCAGTTCCAGGACATCCCCATCATCATGCTCACCGCCAAGAGCATGGAAGAGGACAAGCTGGCCGGCCTGAACAGCGGCGCCGACGACTACATCACCAAGCCGTTCTCGCCGCGCGAGCTGCTGGCGCGCGCCAAGGCCCTGTTGCGGCGCAAGAGCCCGGAGCACGCGCAGGCGGCGATGAACGTGGGCGGCGTGACCTTGGACCCGGTCAGCTGCACGGTGCTGATGAACGAGCAGAAGATCGATATCGGCCACGCCGAATACAAGCTGCTGAAGTTTTTCATGGCGCACCCGGAACGGGTGTTCTCGCGCAGCCAGCTGCTCGACAAGGTGTGGGGCGACCACGTGGTGATCGAGGAGCGCACGGTGGACGTGCACGTGCTGCGCCTGCGCAAGGCGCTGAAGGAGGCCGAGCACCTGATCAAGACGGTGCGCAGCGTCGGCTACATGTTGTCCGAAAAATAGCGCTATGAATCCAAAACTGGTGTTCTGGGTGCCGGCGGCGCTGCGCATGGGCTTGATCCTGGCGGGCGTCGGCATTTTGTGGTGGCTGTTCGGCGCCATGACGGCGCTGACCGTGGCCTTCATCACGATGTCGGTGATGGTGTTCGCGCAGCTGAATTACCTGTACCAGCTGAGCGACTGGCTGGACGATCCGCAAAGCGCCAAGCTGCCCGACGGCTGGGGCGCCTGGACCGGCATTTTCTCGCGCCTGTACCGGCTGCGCCGCGACGACGAGAAAAACCAGGCCGAGCTGACCGAATGGCTGGCGCGCTTCCGCCAGGCCATGCATCTGCTGCCGGACGGCGTGGTCATCATGGACGACGTGCTGTTCCTGGAATGGTGCAATCCGGCCGCCGAAGCCCACCTGGGCTTGCGCAACGAACGCGACAAGGGCATGCGGGTAACCAACCTGATCCGCAGCCCCGAATTCATGGATTACATCATCCTGGGACGCTACGACCAGCCGCTGACCTTGACTTTCCGCGAGCGCAAGCTGATCGTGCACATCATTCCGTTCGAAAACCGGCGCCAGATCCTGGTTACGCACGACGTGACGGAAACCGAGCGCACCGAAATGATGCGGCGCGACTTCATCGCCAACGCTTCGCACGAGCTGCGCACGCCGCTGACGGTGATTGTCGGTTTCCTGGAAATCGCCGCCTCCGAGGACCTGGATACGGCCACCCGCATGGCGCACCTGAAGCTGATGACGGAGCAGGGGCATCGCATGCAGCACCTGATCGAGGACATGCTGACCTTGTCGCGCCTGGAATCGGTGGACCATCCGATGCGGCCGGAGAAGATCGATACCCGCGCGCTGCTGGAACAGGTGTTGCGCGATGCGCGCGCGCTGTCGGCGGGCAAGCACGAGATCTCGCTGGAGATGGAGGATGTGGCGGTGCAGGGCAATTATGACGAGTTGCACAGCGCCTTCGGCAACCTGGCGTCGAACGCGGTGCGCTATACCCCGGCCGGCGGCAGCATCCGGCTGAGCTGGAGCGACAGCGGCAAGGGTGTCAAGTTCGTGGTGGAAGATACCGGCATCGGCATCAGCCCCGAGCATATCTCGCGGCTGACCGAGCGTTTCTACCGGGTCGACAAGAGCCGCTCGCGGGAGACCCAGGGTACCGGGCTGGGCCTGGCCATCGTCAAGCACGTGCTGCTGCGCCACGGCGGCAGCCTGTCGATCAAGTCCGAGGCGGGCAAGGGCAGCAGTTTCACGGTCTGCCTGCCCAAGGTGTAAGCCGCAATCCGGCCCGCGTTTTGGGCGCCTGGGCCGGCTTGCGTTACAATCTGCCCCGCTTTAACTGTGCAGATAGCCGATACATGTCCTTGAAACGCTTACTCGCTTCCGTCCTGGCTGCCGCCGCGCTGGCCGGATGCGCTTCCACTCCGGTCGCGCCGCCGGTGGTGCCTGCCTCGCCGGCCGCCACCGTGGTGGCGCCGGCCGTGACGCCCGTCAATCCGCTGGCGCCCCCGGCGGTTGCCGCCGCGGCCGCACCGCCTCAGCGCAAGATCAAGATCGGCCTGGCCCTGGGCGGCGGCGCCGCGCGCGGTTTCGCCCATATCGGCGTGATCAAGGCGCTCGAGGCACAGGGCATCGTGCCGGACGTGGTGGTGGGCACCAGCGCCGGCAGCGTGGTGGGCGCGCTGTACGCGGCCGGAAATTCGGGCGCCAACCTGCAGAAAATGGCCTACGAAATGGACGAGGCCGCCATTTCGGACTGGGCCATGCCGCTGTTTGGCAAGTCATCCGGCGTGCTCAAGGGCGAGGCGCTGCAAGCCTACGTCAACAAGGCGGTGCACAACCGCCCGATCGAAAAACTCAAGATTCCCTTCGGCGCGGTGGCGGCCGACCTGAAAAACGGCCAGCCGATCCTGTTCCAGCGCGGTAATACCGGCATGGCGGTGCGCGCCAGCTCGTCGGTGCCGGGCGTGTTCCAGCCGGTGGTGATCGGCAGCCGCACCTATGTGGACGGCGGCCTGGTGGCGCCGGTGCCGGTGCGCTTCGCGCGCGAAATGGGCGCAGACTTCATCATTGCCGTCAATATTTCGACCCAGACCGATTCCCAGGCGGCGATCAGCTCGCTGGAAGTCATCCTGCAGACCTTTAGCATCATGGGGCAGCGCATCAACCAGTACGAGCTGAAGGACGCCGACATCGTGATCCAGCCGCCGCTGGGGCGCATGGCGGGCAACGATTTCGGCAACCGCAACAAGGCCATCCAGGCCGGGGAGCGCGCCACCAATGCCATCATGGCGCAGCTGAAGCAAAAGCTGAAAGCCATGCGCGAGCAGTAAGTTGTTATTTCAATATTCTTAATCAGGAAGTCCCATGCAAACCAAACCAGTACTGACCCTCGAAGACGTGAAGAAGATCGCCGCTGCCGCCGAAGCCGAGGCTGTGGCCAACAAGTGGGCAGTATCGATCTCCATCGTGGACGACGGCGGCCATGCGCTGTGGTTCCAGCGCCTGGACGGCGCTGCGCCGATCTCGTCGCACATCGCCCCGAGGAAGGCGCGCGTGGCCGCGCTGGGGCGCCGCGAGTCGCGCGTGTATGAAGAGATGATCAACAACGGCCGCGTATCGTTCCTGAGCGCGCCGGAGATGGAAGGCATGCTGGAAGGCGGCGTGCCGGTGATCGTCGACGGTCACGTGGTGGGCGCGGTGGGCGTATCCGGCGTCAAATCGAATGAAGACGCGCAAGTCGCGAAAGTGGGCATCGCCGCGCTGGGGTAATTCAGTGCGGCCAGGCAGGGCCTGCGCAGGCCCGCTCTCAGTGGCGAGGCAGCACCTCGTCAAGCGTACCGGCGTCCAGTGCGGCCTCGGCCCATGCCTGCAGCTCATCGAGGCTGGCCGCGCGGATCCGCGCGCTGACGTCCTCCGGTAGTGTGCCGAAGCGCTTTGCCAGCAGCCTGGCAAGCAGCGCTGCCTGGCCGAGCCGTAACCCGTCGGCCAGTCCTTCCTGACGGCCCTCCTGACGGCCCTCCTGACGACCCTCCAGGCGACCCTCCTGACGGCCCTCAAGCAGGCCATCAAACAGCCCTTGCTGCCGGCCTTGGGCCTGTCCTTCCTCCCAGCCCTTCAGCTTGCCCTCCTGCCAGCCTTTCTGCTGTCCTTCCAGCCAGCCCTCTCTCTGTGCTTTCTCGCGCGCTTCGTTCAATTCGCGCATCATCGCAATTCTTGCGCCGCGCGGGACGTAAGTATCCATGGCTTTTCTCCCTTCCAAATCGATGATGTCCTGCCACAGTTGGTCTTCAAGCTCCTTGGGAAGACGCATGATCCAGTCTATGACATGAAATAAGTTTATGACACGCTGACGGTCCCAGTCACGCGCGAACAGCAAGCGTGCGAGCTTCCATTTGGCGGCGTGGCGCTGCTGCGGCTGGCCGCGGGTCTGCTGGGTAAGCAGGTGGGCTGCGGTGAGCAGGGCGAAGGCATTGTCTTGGGTCTGCAGTTGCTCGACCCGGCGCGCGTAGTCCCGCAGCTTGACGCAACGGAAGTCCACCCGCGCACCGCAGCCGTGCCACCGGTAACTGAAACTGGACGGCCGCCAGCGGCGGGCGCGATCGGCCAGCACGACCAGGCAGGCTACCGGGTGCCGGAAGCGGTCGTAAATGCGGTATTGGTAGACATACATGCGTTCTGGCAGGGTGCAGTCTTGCTGCGCCTGCACTTCGATATGGATCAGCATCCATTGCTTGTTGCCGTCCCGGGTATGGATCTGCACCAGATGGTCCGCCAGCCGCGTGCCGAGCGCGGCGTCGCGCGTGACCTGGGGGAGCTCCTTGTCCAGGAACACAGGCGGGCGCAGCCAGTCGATGGCGTTAGCCATGTCCGGGAAATAAAACGCCATAAACTCCTGGAAATACGCGGCCAGTGCGCCTTTCCAGGGCGCGTCGTAGGTTTCGCGAGGCAGGGGCAGGGCGATGATGGGCATCGGCCCAGTCTAGCCGGATGGTGCGGCAGCGTTTGGACCTGGCGCAAGGATTGCCGCCGCCGGCCCTGCGGACGGCGGGAAGCTGGTGGAGAACTTCCTGACGGCATTGTGGAATGGGCCTCTTTAGGTTATAATTCAAAGGTTTAGCCAATCTCACATCTACCGTAGCGACTACCACTCATCCATCATCAATCTGACTTGCAACCCGGGCGCACAGCCAGGGAATCTGTTGGTCGTCTGACGTGGCGCAGCTACGGTAACTTTATCAGGAGTTGCCCTTGCCGCCATTTTTTTCTGGCCCCGCCGTCCCAGCCATTCTGGCTCTTGCTGACGGAACCATTTTCAAAGGTTTTTCCATCGGTGCCGTCGGCCACACGACAGGCGAAGTTGTTTTCAACACTTCCATGACCGGTTACCAGGAAATCCTGACCGACCCCAGCTACTGCCGCCAGATCGTCACCCTGACGTATCCCCATATCGGCAACACCGGCGTCAATCCTGAAGACGTCGAATCCACCAAAGTCCACGCCGCCGGCCTCATCATCCGCGACCTGCCGCTGCTGGCCTCGAATTTCCGCTCCACCCAATCCCTGTCCGACTACCTGAAGGCCGAGAACATCGTCGCCATCGCCGGCATCGACACGCGCAAGCTGACCCGCATCCTGCGCGAAAAAGGCGCGCAGGGCGGCGCCATCCTGACCGGCACGCAAGGCAAGGAACCGTCGGTCGAGCAGGCGCTGGAACTGGCGCGCTCCTTCCCCGGCCTGTCCGGCATGGACCTGGCCAAGGTGGTGTCGGTGCAGGCCACCTACGAGTGGACCGAGGCCGAGTGGGCCCTGGGCGAAGGTTACGCCAAGCTGGACGATCCGAAATTCCACGTGGTCGCCTACGACTTCGGCGTCAAGCGCAACATCCTGCGCATGCTGACTTCGCGCGGCTGCAAAGTGACCGTGGTGCCGGCCCAGACCAGCGCCGAAGAGGTGCTGGCCATGAACCCGGACGGCGTGTTCCTGTCGAACGGTCCCGGCGACCCTGAACCATGCGATTACGCGATCGCCGCCACCAGAGTCTTCATGGACAAAAAGCTGCCGGTGTTCGGCATCTGTCTGGGCCACCAGATCATGGCGCTGGCCTCCGGCGCCAAGACGCTGAAGATGAAGTTCGGCCACCACGGCGCCAACCACCCGGTTCAGGACCTGGACAGCAGGCAGGTGCTGATCACGTCGCAGAACCACGGCTTCGCGGTCGATGCGGACACGCTGCCGGCCAACTGCCGCGTTACCCACAAATCGCTGTTCGACGGTTCGCTGCAGGGTTTCGCCCGCACCGACACCCCGGCCTTCTGCTTCCAGGGACACCCTGAAGCATCGCCTGGTCCTACCGACGTCGCCTACCTGTTTGACCGCTTCATCACCATGATGGCAGCGGTGGAGAAATAATAAGATGCCAAAACGTACAGACATTAAAAGTATTCTGATCATCGGCGCCGGCCCCATCATCATCGGCCAGGCCTGCGAGTTCGACTATTCCGGCGCCCAGGCCTGCAAGGCGCTGCGCGAGGAAGGCTACAAGGTCATCCTGGTGAACAGCAATCCGGCCACCATCATGACCGATCCTGAAATGGCCGATGTGACCTACATCGAGCCGATCACCTGGCAAGTCGTCGAGAAGATCATCGCCAAGGAAAAGCCGGACGCGATCCTGCCGACCATGGGCGGCCAGACCGCGCTGAACTGCGCGCTGGACCTGCACCGGCACGGCGTGCTGGACAAGTACAAGGTCGAGCTGATCGGCGCTACCCCGGAAGCCATCGACAAGGCTGAGGACCGCTCCAAGTTCAAGGACGCGATGACCAAGATCGGCCTGGGCTCGGCCCGTTCCGGCGTGGCGCACTCGCTGGAAGAATCGTGGGCGGTGCAGAAGCAAGTCGGCTTCCCGACCATCATCCGTCCATCGTTCACCATGGGCGGCAGCGGCGGCGGCATCGCCTACAACGAAGAAGAATTCGAAGCGATCTGCAAGCGCGGCCTGGAAGCCTCGCCGACCAACGAGCTGCTGATTGAAGAATCGCTGCTGGGCTGGAAAGAGTACGAGATGGAAGTGGTGCGCGACAAGGCGGACAACTGCATCATCATCTGCTCGATCGAAAACCTGGACCCGATGGGCGTGCACACCGGCGACTCCATCACCGTCGCCCCTGCGCAGACGCTGACCGACAAGGAATACCAGATCATGCGCAACGCCTCGCTGGCAGTGCTGCGCGAGATCGGCGTGGACACCGGCGGCTCCAACGTGCAGTTCTCGATCAATCCGAAAGACGGCCGCATGATCGTCATCGAGATGAACCCGCGCGTGTCGCGTTCGTCGGCGCTGGCTTCCAAAGCGACCGGTTTCCCGATCGCCAAGGTGGCGGCCAAGCTGGCCGTCGGCTTCACGCTCGACGAGCTGCGCAACGAGATCACCGGCGGCGCCACCCCGGCCTCGTTCGAGCCGTCGATCGACTACGTGGTCACCAAGGTGCCGCGCTTCACGTTCGAGAAGTTCCCGACCGCCGACCACCACCTGACCACCCAGATGAAATCCGTCGGTGAAGTGATGGCCATCGGCCGCAACTTCCAGGAATCGTTCCAGAAAGCCCTGCGCGGCCTGGAAGTGGGCGTGGACGGCATGAACGAAAAAACCCGCGACCGCGAGAAGATCGAGGAAGAGCTGGGCGAGCCCGGTCCCGAGCGCATCTGGTACGTGGGCGATGCTTTCGCCCAGGGCTTCACGCTGGAAGAAGTGCACAACCTGACCAAGATCGATCCATGGTTCCTGATCCAGATCAAGGAAATCGTGGACCTGGAACTGTGGCTGGACACGCAGAAGCTGGACAACCTCGACAAGACGGTGCTGTACAAGCTGAAACAGAAGGGCTTCTCGGACCGCCGCCTGGGCTTCCTGCTGCAGACCACCGACACGGCCGTGCGCAACAAGCGCCACGAGCTGAACATCCGTCCGGTGTACAAGCGCGTGGACACCTGCGCGGCCGAGTTCTCGACCGACACCGCCTACATGTACTCGACCTATGACGAGGAGTGCGAGTCCAACCCGTCGGACAAGAAGAAGATCATGGTGCTGGGCGGTGGCCCGAACCGTATCGGCCAGGGTATCGAATTCGACTACTGCTGCGTGCACGCGGCGCTGGCGATGCGCGAGGACGGCTACGAGACCATCATGGTCAACTGCAATCCGGAAACCGTGTCGACCGACTACGACACCTCGGACCGCCTGTACTTCGAATCGCTGACCCTGGAAGACGTGCTGGAAATCGTGGCGCTGGAAAAACCGGTGGGCGTGATCGTGCAGTACGGCGGCCAGACCCCGCTGAAACTGGCGCTCGACCTGGAAGCGAACGGCGTACCCATCATCGGCACCTCGCCGGACATGATCGACGCCGCCGAAGACCGCGAGCGTTTCCAGAAGCTGCTGCAGGACCTGGGCCTGCGCCAGCCGCCTAACCGCACCGCGCGCACCGAAGCCGAGGCGCTGACCCTGGCGCAGGAAATCGGCTACCCGCTGGTGGTGCGTCCATCCTACGTGCTGGGCGGCCGCGCGATGGAAATCGTGCACGAGCAGCGCGACCTGGAGCGCTACATGCGTGAAGCGGTGAAAGTATCGAACGATTCGCCGGTGCTGCTGGACCGCTTCCTGAACGACGCCATCGAGTGCGACGTCGACTGCATCTCCGACGGTACCACCACCTTTATCGGCGGCGTGATGGAGCACATCGAACAAGCCGGCGTGCACTCGGGCGACTCGGCCTGCTCGCTGCCGCCTTACTCGCTGTCGCAGGAAACCATTGACGAACTGAAGCGCCAGACCTCGCTGATGGCCAAGGGCCTGAATGTGGTCGGCCTGATGAACGTGCAATTCGCGATCCAAAAACAAGACGGCCAGGATGTGGTGTTCGTGCTGGAAGTGAATCCGCGCGCCTCGCGCACCGTGCCCTACGTGTCGAAAGCGACCGGCTTGCAGCTGGCCAAGATCGCCGCGCGCTGCATGGTCGGCCAGAGCCTGGAATCGCAGGGCATCACCAAGGAAGTGGTGCCGCCTTACTACAGCGTCAAGGAAGCCGTGTTCCCGTTCGTCAAATTCCCCGGCGTGGACACCATCCTCGGCCCTGAGATGAAATCGACCGGCGAAGTAATGGGCGTGGGCATGACCTTCGGCGAAGCGTTCGTGAAATCGCAGCTGGGCGCCGGCGTGAACCTGCCGAAGTCGGGCAAGGTGTTCCTGTCGGTGAAGGCCTCGGACAAGCCGCGCGCCGTGAAAGTGGCGAAGGACCTGGTCGACATGGGCTTCACGCTGGTGGCCACCAAGGGTACCGCGGCGGTGATCGCGGCGGCCGGTGTGCCGGTCACGGCAGTGAACAAGGTGGCCGAAGGCCGTCCGCACGTGGTCGACATGATCAAGAACCACGAGATCAAGCTGGTCATCAACACGGTGGAAGAGAAGCGCAGCGCCATCACGGACTCGCGCGCCATCCGTACCTCCTCGCTGGCGGCGCGCGTGACGACCTACACCACCATTGCCGGCGCTGAAGCGGCGGTGGCCGGTATCCGTCATTTGGACGAGTTGCGTGTGTACGATTTACAAGGTCTGCATAAAACCTTACACTAAGCTCCTTTAAGCGATACGCAATCCAGATCGCTGACACAGAGCCCGCGCCGAAGCATGGCGCGGGCTCTGTGCTTTTCGTAACCTAGAGAGACAATTATGACTTCAGTTCCATTGACCAAATTCGGCGCAGAACTCCTGAAGGAGGAGCTGCACCAGTTGAAGACCAAGGAGCGCCGCATCGTGATCGACGCGATCGCCGAAGCGCGTTCGCATGGCGACCTGTCGGAAAACGCCGAGTACGATGCCGCCAAAGAGCGCCAGGCCTTTGTGGAAGGCCGCATCGCGGAACTGGAAGGCAAGCTGAGCGCAGCGCAAATCATCGATCCAACCCAGCTGGACGCGGAAGGCCGCGTGGTGTTCGCCTCCACGGTGGACCTGGAAGACCTCGAGTCGGGCCAGAAAGTGACCTACCAGATCGTCGGCCTGGATGAGGCGGACCTGAAACTGAGCAAGGTGTCGGTGACCTCGCCGATCGCCCGCGCGCTGATCGGCAAGTCGGCCGGCGACGTGGTGGAAGTGCAGGCGCCATCCGGTCCGCGCGAATACGAAATCCTGGAAGTGCGTTACATCTGATGACGCCGTCCATGGCCGGCTTCTTGCCGAAGGTGCGCCTGCTGGTGGCGGTGCTGTGGGCCGGCTGCCTGTGGGCGGTGGGCTACCTGGTGGCGCCGACCCTGTTTGCCACCCTGGGCGACCGCGTGCTGGCGGGCACCATCGCCGGCAGCATGTTCCATGCGATGGCGCTGCTGTCGCTGGGCTGCGGCCTGGCCATGCTGCTGCTGTTGTGGCGCGCCACGCCGGGCTGGGACGGCCAGCGCCGCCGCACGGTGCTGGCGATTATCGTGCTGATGGTGATGTGCACCGTGGTCAGCCACTTCGGCCTGCAGCCGATGATGGCGGAACTGCGCGCCGCGGCGGGCCCGTCGGGCGTGATGGAGTCGGCCGCGAAAGGCCGTTTCGGCATGCTGCACGGTGTTTCCAGCGGTATTTACCTGATCCAGAGCCTGCTGGCCGGCTGGCTGGTGTTGAAGCAGACGTAAAAAAACCGGGGCATACCCCGGTTTCGGTTAGGCCAGCGACGATTTTTTGGTGCTCTTCTGGCGCACCTTGGCACGCTTGATGGTGCCACCCTCGGTCACACGCTCATTCCCCTTCAGCAAAACCTTGTTGACCGACGGCTTTTTGGTGCCGCTGGCGCTAGGTTTCACGATGGTGACCATGCGCATGCCTTTGCCGGTCTTGGCGCTGCGTTCCTTTTCCACTTCCTTTTTCGGGCGGTACAGGACCAGCAGTTTGCCGATGTGCTGCACCGGCGCCGCCTCCAGCTGCGCGCAGATGGTGTCGTACATGCCGGCGCGGGCTTCGCGGTCGTCGCCGAACACGCGCACCTTGATCAGGCCGTGGGCGTCGAGGCCCAGTTCGATTTCCTTGATGACGGCAGGCGTCAAGCCCGCTTCGCCTATCATGACGACAGGTTTCAGGCCATGGGCCTCGGCGCGCAGGGCAGCGCGTTCAACGGGTGTGAGTTTGATCATAATATTTTTTTCGGTAGTTCTCTAAAGGCAGTATTCTACGCGAATGGCAAAGAAGAAATTAAACAAAAACTGGTTGCACGACCATATTAACGATCCTTACGTGAAAGCGGCGCAGAAAGATGGCTACCGCGCGCGGGCCGCTTACAAGCTCAAGGAGATCGATGAAGACGAACACCTGGTCAAACCAGGGCAGGTGATTGTCGACTTGGGCTGCACCCCCGGCAGCTGGGGCCAGTACGTGCGGCGCAAGCTGGCCGGCAAGGAGGGCGGCGGCATCAACGGCACCATGATAGGCCTCGACATGCTGCCGATGGAGCCGATCGCTGACGTGCATTTTATACAAGGCGATTTCCGTGAAATCGAAACGCTGGAGCAGCTCGGCGAGCTGTTGCAGGGACGCAAATGCGACCTGGTGTTGTCCGACATGGCCCCCAATCTGTCGGGGATTTCCTCGGCGGACGCGGCGCGCATGGAAGACCTGATCGACCTGGCCATCGAATTTTCGCAATTGCACCTGAAACCGGGCGGCGCGCTGCTGGTCAAATGCTTTAAAGACATGGGTTTCAACTCGGTGTACGAGAAATTCCGGGCCGAATTCAAGACCGTGACGCAGAAAAAACCCAAGGCCAGCCGCGACAAATCGTCCGAGATCTTCCTGCTGGGGCGCGGATTGAAGAATCCTGTGGAAAATAAGTCCAATCCCATAGTGTAAAGGCCTTGATATTTGCCATGCCGGCCGCAAATCCTGCGGTGAGGAGCGGATTTGCGCTTCCTCGCGGCAGGTGCGCGCCGGATTTGTGCACCGTACGGGGCAGGTTTATGGCACGGGCAGCGGTATTGCGAGTAAAATCGGATTTCTAGCTATCGGTCAAAGATGCGTCCCGCATCCAAGGAGTTTTCGTGAATAACATGTTTTCCAAATCAGCCATTTGGGTCGTCGTTGCCCTGCTATTATTCATGCTGTTTAAGCAATTCGAGAATCATGGCACGGCCGCTGGTTCGAAGACGATCGCTTATTCCGATTTGCTGGATGAAGTCAAAGCCCGGCACATCAAGGATGTGGTGATTGAAGGCAACACCATCACTGCCACCAAGGACGACGGCAGCAAGGTTCGGACCACCTCCACTTACCTGGACCGTGGCCTGATCGGCGACCTGCGCGATAACAACGTCCGCTTTGACGTGAAGCCGCCCGAGGAGCCTTCGTTCCTGCAGCAGGTGTTCGTGTCGTGGTTCCCGATGCTGCTGCTGATCGGCGTGTGGATCTTCTTTATGCGCCAGATGCAGGGCGGCGGCAAGGGCGGCGCGTTCTCCTTCGGCAAGTCGAAGGCGCGCATGCTGGATGAGACCAACAACACCGTCACGTTCGGCGACGTGGCCGGCTGCGACGAAGCCAAAGAGGAAGTGACCGAAATCGTCGACTTCCTGAAAGACCCCACCAAATTCCAGAAACTGGGCGGCCGCATTCCGCGCGGCGTGCTGATGGTCGGTCCTCCCGGTACCGGTAAAACGTTGCTGGCACGCGCCATCGCGGGTGAAGCCAAGGTGCCGTTCTTCTCGATTTCCGGTTCGGATTTCGTGGAAATGTTCGTCGGCGTTGGCGCAAGCCGCGTGCGCGACATGTTCGAGAACGCCAAGAAGCATTCGCCTTGCATCATCTTCATCGACGAGATCGACGCTGTCGGCCGCCATCGCGGCGCCGGCATGGGCGGCGGCAACGATGAGCGCGAGCAGACGCTGAACCAGCTGCTGGTGGAAATGGACGGCTTCGAAGCCTCGTCCGGCGTGATCGTCATCGCCGCCACCAACCGCGCCGACGTGCTGGACAAGGCGCTGCTGCGTCCTGGCCGTTTCGACCGCCAGGTATCGGTCGGCCTGCCGGACATCCGCGGCCGCGAGCAAATCCTGAACGTGCACATGCGCAAAGTGCCGATCGGTACCGACGTGAAAGCCGACATCCTGGCCCGCGGCACTCCCGGTTTCTCGGGCGCCGACCTGGCCAACCTGGTCAACGAAGCCGCCCTGTTCGCCGCGCGCCGCAACAAGCGTCTGGTCGACATGCAGGACTTCGAGGACGCGAAGGACAAGATCTTCATGGGCCCGGAACGCAAGTCCATGGTGATCCGCGAGGAAGAGCGCCGCAACACTGCCTACCACGAGAGCGGCCACGCCGTTGTCGCCAAGCTGCTGCCGAAGGCCGATCCGGTGCACAAAGTGACCATCATGCCGCGCGGCTGGGCCCTGGGCCTGACCTGGCAGCTGCCTGAGCACGACAACATCTCCGGCTACAAAGACAAGATGCTGGAAGAGATTTCCATCCTGTTCGGCGGCCGTATCGCCGAGGAAATCTTCGTCGGCCAGATGTCCACTGGCGCCTCCAACGACTTCTCGCGCGCCACCAAGCTGGCCCGTTCGATGGTGACCCGCTTCGGCATGTCCGACGCGCTGGGCGTCATGGTGTACGAGGACAGCCAGAACGAAGGCTTCATGGGCGGCACCAACAAGACCATCTCGGAAGCGACGCAGCAGAAGGTGGATGCGGAAATCCGCAACATCCTGGACACGCAATACGCGCTGGCCCGCAAGCTGCTGGAAGAGAACCGCGACAAGGTGGAAGTGATGACCAAGTCGCTGCTGGAATGGGAAACCATCGACGCCGACCAGATCAACGACATCATGGCCGGCATCGAGCCGCGTCCGCCGAAGGCCGGCGTCACGCTGCGCAAGCAGCCTAGCGGCGACGGCCCCGGCGCCACGCCGAACAGCGCCACCGCACCGGCTTAAACGCTGTGCGCCAGACAGAAAGGGTGAGGAGCAATCCTCGCCCTTTTTGCTTTTTGCTACGGGGCTCGGATCGTGCTGCACTGCGGCACGATCCCACTTTTTCTTTTTCACTCAGCACCATTTGTTTCCATGAGACAGACAATACCGTTCGGCCGTTTCAACCTCCCGCTGCACCCGGCGGGCGCCCTCGTGATGGGCATCCTCAATGTCACCCCCGACTCTTTTTCCGACGGCGGCCAGCACGCCTCGCTGGAGTTCGCCATCGCCCACGCCGAAGAAATGATAGAGCAGGGCGTGGACATCATCGACATCGGCGGCGAATCGACCCGCCCGGGCGCGCCGGCGGTCCCGCTGGAAGATGAACTGCGCCGCGTGATGCCGGTGGTGTATGCGCTGCGCGACTGCGGCAAGGCCATCTCGGTCGACACCTACAAGCCGGCCGTCATGCGCGAAGCCGTGCTGGCCGGCGTGGACATGATCAACGACATCAACGCCTTCCAGGCGCCCGGCGCGATCTCAGCCGTGCGCGATAGCGACTGCGCGTTGTGTATTATGCACATGCGCGGTGACCCGGCTACCATGCAGCAAGCGCCCGAATATGGCGACGTGGTGCGCGAGGTGGCCGATTTCCTGCGTGAACGCATCGCCGCCTTGACCGATGCCGGCATTGAGCGGCGCCGGATCTGGATCGATCCGGGGTTTGGCTTTGGTAAGACAGTCGAGCATAATTATGCTTTGGTCAAGGCTGGCCGCCAGCTGGTGGATGAGCTGGGCGTGCCGCTGCTGGCTGGCATGTCGCGCAAGTCCATGATAGGGGCGGTGACGGGCAAGCCGGTGGAGCAGCGCATGGCCGGTAGCCTGGGCGGCGCGCTGGCGGCAGTGGCGCACGGCGCAAGGATAGTCAGGGTGCACGACGTGGCAGAGACCGTCGATGCGCTGAAAGTATGGCAAGCGGCAAACTAACGATAAAGAGAACTGACATGGCACGTAAATATTTTGGAACCGATGGCGTACGCGGACTGGTGGGCGTGTCGCCGATCACCCCGGATTTCGTCATGCGCCTGGGCTACGCGGCCGGCAAAGTGCTGGTCAAGAACATGAGCGGCTCGGCGCGTTCGACTGTGCTGATCGGCAAAGACACGCGCATCTCCGGTTATATGCTGGAAGCGGCGCTGGAAGCGGGCTTCGCCGCCGCCGGCGTGGACGTGATGCTGGCCGGGCCGATGCCGACCCCGGCCATCGCCTACCTGACGCGCGCGCTGCGCCTGCAAGCCGGCGTGGTCATTTCGGCCTCGCACAACCCCTACCAGGACAACGGCATCAAGTTCTTCTCCGACCAGGGCGCCAAGCTGCCCGACGCGGTGGAACTGGACATCGAAGCGCAGCTGGACCTGCCCATGGAATGCGTGGCGCCGGACAAGCTGGGCCGCGCCAAGCGCCTGGACGACGCGCAGGGCCGCTATATCGAATTCTGCAAAAGCACCTTCCCCAACGCGCTGGACTTGCGCGGCCTGAAAATCGTGGTCGATTGCGCCCACGGCGCCGCCTACAACATCGCGCCGCACGTGTTCCATGAGCTGGGCGCGGAAGTAATTGCCATCGGCAACAAGCCGTCCGGCTATAACATCAACGACGGCTACGGCGCCACGGCGCCGGCCGCCATGGCCGCCGCCGTGGTCGAGCACGGCGCCGACCTCGGCATTGCGCTGGATGGCGACGCCGACCGCCTCATCATGTGCGACGCCAAGGGCCGCCTGTACAACGGCGACGAGCTGCTGTACGTGATGGTGATGGACCGCTGCGCCACCGGCAAGGTGGACGGCGCGGTCGGCACGCTGATGACCAATATGGCGCTGGAAGTGGCGTTCAAGCAAAAGAACATCCCGTTCGCGCGCGCCAAGGTGGGCGACCGCTACGTGCTGGAAGTGATGCAGGAGCGCGGCTGGCTGCTGGGCGGCGAGGGCTCCGGCCACCTGCTGGCGCTGGACAAGCACACCACCGGCGACGGTATCGTGTCCGCGCTGCAAGTGCTGTCGGCGCTGAAGCGTAGCGGCCAGTCGCTGGAGCAGTGCGCCGCCGAGCTGGTGCTGTTCCCGCAAACGCTGATCAATGTGCGCGTGCCGGCCGGCTTCGAATGGCAAAAGAACCCCGCCATGGTGGCCGAGAAGGATGCCGTCGAGCGCGAACTGGGCGACAGCGGCCGCGTGCTGATCCGCGCTTCCGGTACCGAGCCGCTGATCCGGGTGATGGTGGAGGCGCGCGACGCCGCCGCCGCCCAGAATTGCGCCCGCCGTATTGCCGACAAAGTGGATGCCAAGCTGGCTGCTTAAGTCTTGAGCAGACGAAACTTTTCCGTCGCTGCATTGACGCCATAGGGGCCTAGCACCTATAATACGTTCATCGGAGTGTAGCGCAGCCCGGTAGCGCACCTGGTTTGGGACCAGGGGGTCCAAGGTTCGAATCCTTGTACTCCGACCAAGAACTTTTAAGACGGGCTGTCGAAAGACAGCCCGTTTTTCATTTCCGCAGAGTTTTTCTGCCGGCAAAAAATACCCTGACTGCCCATAGCTCAGTTGGATAGAGCATCAGCCTTCTAAGCTGAGGGTCGCTGGTTCGAACCCAGCTGGGCAGGCCATATCCTTCTTGTTATCGCGAAACAAAGACGTTTCATAGCCTGGAATTGATTTTTATCAAAGTTTCCAAGCGAAATAGTGCGAGAATAAATTATTCCAACAGGAAACGTCTCATGCCTCCCGGTGCTCGGGGTGGTGCAAGGCGCGCTGCATCAAATCTTCGGGAACGCGTTTGAGCCGCAGGTAGTCCACCGCGTCCTGCAGGTTGGAACAATTGAGTATGCCCCTGGCGCGGCTGATGATGGTCGCCGTGGCGCTGTCCTGGCGGCGGTCCCGGGTGCGCCGGCGGTGGGGCAGGAAGATCAGCCTGGAGATGGTTTCCACGGGCACCTGCGCCGCGACCAATATCTTCACGCAGATATCGTGATCATGCTGCGTGAGTTTGGAAAGGGCGACCTGTATCGTCTCCTCCATCAAGGTATTGCATCGACGTTCCATGACGTAACCTTTACACGATGGTACAGGCCAAAAAAAGGACGATATCATGTGCCGCGGGCTCAGGTGCGGGTAGTTGGCGCCGCCTTGATATCGCTCAATAGGGGCTGATCTGAGGGAGGCAGCGGCAGTTCGATCGCGATATGGGTGCCATGGCCCCCCCCGCTGTCGGACAGCCTGCCGATTCCAATCTTGCCATTCAATGCCCATACCCGTTCCCGCATGCCGAGCAGGCCGAAGGAACGCGGCTTGCGCAGATCGGCTGGCGCGATGCCGCTGCCGTTGTCTTCTATGTTCAGGCGCAAGGTGCCGCCGCGCTTGCGTGCGGAAATCCAGACGCGGGTGGCGTTCGCGTGGCGCACGATATTGGTTAGCGACTCCTGCACGATGCGGAACACGGCGGTGCTGTAGCAGTCTTCCAGGATCAGCTCATGTTCCTTGACATCGAGCTTGCAGGAGATGCCATGCCGTCGTACCCATTCGTTGCGTAAGGCTTTCAGCGCAAAGTAGAGGCCGCCTTCCTCGAGCGCCGACGGGCGCAGATCGGTGGCAATGCGGCGCAGCGAGGTAACCGCCCGCACCAGCAGCTCGTCCATGCTGCGCAGTTGGCGTTCCGCTACCGGATTGGCGATTTGCAACAGTTGCAACTGGTTGAATTCGATCCGCAGGGTGGCCAGCAACTGGCCCAGGTCGTCGTGCAGTTCGCGCGCCAAGTGGGCGCGCTCCTCTTCGCGTATTGTTTGCAGTGCAGCAGAGAGGTCGCGCAGTTGCTGATACGAACTGGCCTGATCCGTGGCGCGGCGTCCCAGCGCCGTGTTGTTGCGCCGTGAGCGTGCCAGCCTGGACCCTTCCACCTGGCGTCTGGCGGCGCCGCGCAGCTGGGTTCCCGATAGCAAAGGCGGCGCCGGGCTCCTTGGGGGCACCCGGCGCCAGGTCTGCTCGCTTGTCTTGCTCATGTATATCCTGAAGATGTATGTGACGGGCTTATTTTACGATAGTGATAAAATTTACACATCTTTGCTGCGGTGCAGCGTGGCGTGGAATCCACATGGCGCCTCAGGCGTCGAACAGGTATTGCTTGACTTTCGGGTTGCCCTGGCGCCACAGCACGTTGTCGATCAGGTAGTGATGCACGTTGATGAAGATCCAGAAGCAGGCCACCGCCAGCGCGGGGCTGCCGATTTCCGGGATCTTGCCGGTGCGCGCATAGTCCAGCGCAGCGGGCATCAGCCAGAAGCCGATGGCGCCCAGCACGGCGCCGGTCAGCGCAAACCCGGCTAGCTGTCCCCTGGTCCAGCCGCCCGATTTTGCTTCATTGGCTTTATAGCGGCCGATAACGGTCAGGTATTGCAGGGAATGGAAGAATGGGACCGTCAGCACGAAAGCCGGATCCAGGCTGATCAGGCCCATCCACAGATACAGCGTAACGAAATAGCCGGTCAATCCTGCCAGCGGCATTTGTTTCCAGTTGAACTGCTGCTCGTGCCATTGTTTGATTGCGCGGTAAAGGGCCAGGCCGCACCAGGCGGTTGTGCCGGCAGCGACCGTGCATGCGGCAATAACGATGAGGCCGGGTACATTAACCACCAGGCCGAATACGCCCCATAATTCGCGGGCAAACTGCGTGCTGTTACCTAAGGTCCAGGTGGCAACCCAGCACGCGTACGCATTCATCAACATGGCTTTGCGGGCGGCTGCCGGCCAGTACCGTTTCTTGAAGGCCGCATCCATCATGGCCATGCCAAACCCTTGCTTGGCATAATGCCAGCCGACCAGCAATCCCATCAGATTTAAACCGATGCCCAATACCAGGGGCTGCCCATTCAGCCAGAGTAATGCCCCAAGCATCAATCCCAGCGCCAATGCTATTGGAGCGATAAAGCCGGCGAGGCACCAGCGGCGCGTTAAATCGGCAGGCATGGCGCCGTTCTTTACTTCCTTCCACGACCCATAAAATAATTGATAGGAATACGCGAAGTGCGGATGATTGACAAAATTGGCCACGACCAGCATGACAATAGCCAGCTGCGCGACGCTTTCCGCGCTCAGGCGCAGCATTTTAAAGATCAGCAACGCGATTACCGAGCCGCCACCCAGCAGTAATACATCGGTCCACGGCGTATATAAGGCGCGGTGCCGTACAGGGGAATGGAAATCCGTTTGGGTGTGAATTTGCATGGCGGGGACTCAAGAGGGGTGTTGCCTCATGGTATCACCCGAGCCGCCGGTGTCAAGGAATGCGCGCAAGCGTGCTGCAGCCTGTTGTACGCAGGGATGGATGGGCCGCCATCATGCCCGGTTTTGGTGTGATTAAGCTAATTTTTGGCTTGAGTGGGGCGCGAAATGCGCTCTGCGATCCGTGCACGCCTAATTGGCTACGGGTCGGTAGTGCGCCATGATGGCCTGGATCTCGCCGCGTCCCTTCAAGGCCTGGATAGCACGGTTCACTTTATCCGCCGGCCACCTGCCTTGCGGCGGCAATGCACAGTATGTATCGAAGGAGGTAATCTTAAATGAAACCGGATTCAATCGCTGGCGTTCCGCATGCACTTTGCGCTGGTATTCGAAATAAAGGGAATTGGTCAGCATATAATCATAGCGGTGCGTCAGCAGTTTGCTCAGATTGATATCGTCGGTCAACGCCTCGTCGCGCAGGAAACTCTTTGCCAGCACGCTTTCGGTTTCCTGGTAACGGTATCCCAGCAGCGTACCCACCCGAATACCGGCCAGCGCATTCAAATGCGGCAGCGGCGGTGTATCTTTCCTGCTGGCCACCGTCATATTGTTGGTAAATACGGTGTCGGTCCAGCGCCATTCTTTGCTGTCCAGCCATTCCGGGCGCAGGTCGCAGACTAAATCAGCTTGCCCGCCGGTTAACGCCGATTCGACCCGTTTGCGGGGAAAGGTGAGATAGCGCGGCTGTGCTTTCAGTTCGCGCGCGAGCGCGTCGCCAAAGTCCTTCAGAAGGCCGCCCACCAGCGCACCATCGCGGAATTCCGTCATGGGCATGGCGCTACCCGTGGAAACGGCGAACACGATATCCTCGGCCAAGGCCGGAATGGCCAGCAGGGAAGCGAGAATAAATGTGGGTAAGCGTTTCATCAATAAAAAGGCCTTCCGCAAGGAAGGCCTTGTGTCGTAAAAAACAGTCGCTCTTAGTAATTGTAGAACATGCGCTGCAGTTCTTTGGTGTTATTGGTCTTGGTCAGCGCCAGCATCAGCAGGATACGCGCTTTCTGCGGGCTCAGCGTGTCCGATACGACGAAGTCCAGTTCGTCGTCATTGGCTTCGCCATTGCGTGCCAGGATGCCCTGGCCGACGCGGCTGGCGCGCACGATGATGGCGCCGCCTTTGCGCGCTGCCACCAGGCCTGGTTTGACCTTGGCGGCCACGCTGCCGTCGCCGGTGCCTGCGTGGATGATGCCTTTCGCGCCTGCGGCCACGAATGCGTCCAGCGCCACGGTGTTCATATTGGCGTAGCCGTATACGATGTCCACTTGCGGCAGGGCGGCCAGGTTGCTGATGTCGAACTCGGTGTCGGCGGTGTGCTTGCGGGTCGAGGCGCGGTAAAAGAACGGCTTGCTGCCCTGGATGTAGCCCAGCATGCCCAGCTCGGCGGTCTTGAATGCGTCCGGGGTGGAGGTGTTGGTCTTGCTCACGTCGCGCGCGCTGTGGATCTGGTCGCCCATGGCCACCAGCACGCCCTTGTTGGCGGCCGACGGGTCGGCGGCCAGCAGCACGGCGTTATACAGGTTGATCGGGCCGTCGGCGGACAGTGCGGTCGATGGGCGCATCGCGCCTACCAGTACCACCGGCTTGCGGCTTTTGACCACCAGGTTCAGGAAGTAGGCGGTTTCCTCCAGCGTGTCGGTGCCATGGGTGATGACGATGCCGTCCACGCTGTTCTGGGCCAGCAGCGCGTTGACGCGCTTGGCCAGGGTCAGCCAATGGTCGTTGGTCATGCTTTCGCTGGCAATCTGGAACACCTGTTCGCCGTTGACATTGGCCACTTTGGCCAGCTCTGGCACAGCCTTGATTAGTTGCTGCACGCCAACCGTGGCGGCCGTATAGCCGACCGTGGTGGTGGACGTGGCGCCGCTGCCGGCGATGGTGCCGCCAGTGGCCAGAATGGTCACATTGGCAAGCTTGGGTGCCTTGGCCGCGTCCTGGGCGTGAACCTGGGCGGTGGCGATGACGAACATACCAACTACAGCGGCCATGAACTGGGCCGTCTTTTGATGCAGCATTTTTCTCTCCTGTTAAAGCTGACGAGCGGCGATGGTAACAAATCTCCCCGCAAGTTGTCAGTTTTTCAGGTTTTTCGTGTGCGCCCCGCAACTGTTGGCGAACGGCCGGCCTTGCCGGGTTAATTCAACAATGTAATGTGCCCGGTCTATAATCCGGCATGGATATCAACTCGGACGATCTGAAGATTTTCGTGGCGGTGATCGATAGCGGCACCTTGAGCGCCGCCTCCGTGCACCTGGGCCAGACCACCTCGGGCGTGAGCCGTGCGCTGTCGCGGCTGGAGGAAAAGCTGGCCACCACCTTGCTCACGCGCACTACGCGGCGCATGGAGCTGACCGAGGAAGGCCAGCTGTTCCTGGCCCAGGCGCGCGCCATCCTGGCCGCCATGGAAGCGGCCGAGGAAACCATCCGCATCCGCCGCCAGAGGCCGGCCGGACGCCTGTGCGTCGATGCCGCCTCGCCCTTCATGCTGCATTGCGTGGTGCCGCACGTGGCCGAGTTCCGAGCCCTGTATCCGGAAATCCGCCTGGAACTCACCAGTAACGACCAGATTGCCGACCTGATCGAACACCGCACCGACATCGCCATCCGCATCGGCGCCCTCAGCGATTCGACGCTGCACGCGCGCGCGCTCAGTTCCAGCCCGCTGCATGTGCTGGCCAGTCCGGCCTATCTGGCGCGGCACGGCACGCCCGCCTCGCCGGAAGACTTGGCGCAGCACGAACTGCTTGGCTTTGCGCAGTATGAGCTTGGCAACCTCTGGCCCTTGCGCCACGCGGCCGGCAACAGCCTGCAGATCACGCCGGCGCTGGCGGCATCCAGCGGCGAGACCTTGCGCCAGCTAGCGCTGGCCGGGCAAGGCATGGTCTGCCTGTCCGATTTCATGACCCGCGCCGACATCGCCGAAGGCCGCCTGGTCAAGGTGCTTGAAGCGCATTCCACCGGCTTCCGCCAGCAAATCCACGCGGTCTATTACCGCAACACACAGCTCTCGCAACGTATCAGCTGCTTCCTCGAATTCCTGCAAAAAAAGCTGTGAAAAGGCCATGTAAGATTTCGCACTAGCCCTTACAGGGCTTAGTCCTACAGGGTTTTGACCTGTCTCAAGGAATCGCTGCGCAAAGTGTGCGTTAACGTACGGTCCCTTGCCCGCCAGAGGAATAAGATGGACTTGCGTGATTGATGCAGGGCGCAGCGAAAAGCGCAGCGCAAAAGCTCCTCCGCAGGTTAGCCGGCCGCCTCGAGTACCGGCACCAATTCCAAAGTAGTGAGCCGGTTACGGCAACGCCGGACCGAATTGCAGCTAGACATACGGAGGCCATCATGACGCAGGCAAACCATCCATCGAAGTATGTGGTCCGCGAGTATCTCGAACGCCGTTCGCAAGAAGTGCAGCCTCCTCCAACGCCGGAGGAGATCCGCCGCCAGCTAGGCTGGGGCTTGATGATGTACGACCAGAAAATGAGTACCGGCGACCGCATCTGACAGTTCGCTGCATTGCCTGCAAGGGGTCCGCACCGCAAGGTCCGGACCCTTTTCTTATGATTCCGCCGCGCCATTCGCTGAAAACGGCGCCGTTCACCGATGCCGGCATGCCGTTCGCCGAATTGCGGTATCGCCTGCCGCGCTTGCCCGCTATTGTGAGGTCACACATACACACGGAGGCGGCAATGGGCAAGGACAATCAGCAGCACTGGCGCAAACAGCTAAGCTGGGGCATTATCCTCACCGGCATCGGTGTGGCCTTCCTGCTGGACCGGTCGGGCGCGCTGCACTGGGGCACCGCCTGGCGCTACTGGCCGCTGCTGATGGTAGTGGCCGGCATCAGCAACCTGGTGCCGCCGACCAACGTCAAGCTGGTGCTGGACGGATTGTCCTATGTGTTTTTCGGCGCCTGGTTCTACTGCTCGTTTGAACATCTCTGGGGCCTGAGCTTTGGCAACAGTTGGCCGCTGCTGCTGATCATGTGGGGCGTGACACTGGTGCTGAAGCCCGTGCTGCACCACTATTTCGAGTCGAACAAGGAGCACTACGATGGAAAATAAGCGTCCACAACACGGCCTCGGCCAGGTCCTGATCGGCGTGGCGGTGATTGCCATTGGCTGCGTGTTCCTGCTTGAAAACCTCGGCATCCTTGACTTCGACTACACGCTGCAGTTCTGGCCGGTGCTGCTGATACTGGCCGGCGCGCTGAAGCTGGCGCAAAGCAGCGACAACGGCGGCAAGGCCATCGGCGGCATCCTGATTGCGTTTGGCGCCGCGATTATCCTCAAGAGCACGGGCCTGCTGTATATCAGCTGGCGCACCATGGCGCCGCTGGTGCTGATCGGCCTGGGCCTGGTGGTCATCTTCAAGGCCCAGCAGGGCCGCAAGCCGCCGCAGATGTTCGACAAGCTGGGTAAGCTCGATGGCCAGGCCGATGACGACAGCGTGATCAACGTGACGGCCATCCTGGGCGGCATGGAGCGCCGCGTCACCACCAGCCATTTCCGCGGCGGCGAAGTGACCTCCATCATGGGCGGCTGCCAGCTGGACTTGCGCCACGCGTCGATGCAGGGCGAAGCGGTGTTGAACGTATTCGCGCTGTGCGGCGGTATCGAGATCCTGGTGCCGGACGACTGGGCCGTGAGCCTGCAGGGCACGCCGCTGCTTGGCGGCTTTACCGAAAGAGCCATGCCGAACAGGGATGCGAGCACGCGCCTTGTCATCCGCGGCGTCGCCATCATGGGCGGCGTGGAAGTGCGCAACTAAAGCGCCGCCGCAGCGATGCAAGGTTTGATCTCCAGCCGCCGGGGCGCCACGTTGTACCTGCTGGCGTGGCTGTTCCTGGGCACGGCGCTGGGCGGCGTGACGGTGGCGGTGGAAGACACCGCCTGGGTCAACGCCATGATCTTCGCCATTCCGGTGACGCTGGTGTATGCCGCCAGTGCCGGCTTTTCCTCCTACTACCTGTGCCGCGCCTACCCGCTGGCGGAGCGCGGCGCGGCCAGCGTGCTGCTGGCGCTGGGCGCTGCCGCCATCGTCTCCACGCTGCTGTGGAACGCCGTGGTGCGCGGCTGGAACGAAGCCTGCCTGCTGCCGGAAGTCCCATGGGCCGGCATCGCTTTCAAGCCGCAGCTGGCGATCCTGATTTCCGGGCTGGGCGTGCTGCTGTACGGCCTGCTGGCTGCGGTCAACTACCTGGTGACGGAGTTCGAGCGGGCACGCGGCGCCGAGCATCGTGAACTCGAATCGCGCCTGATGGCGCAGGAAGCCGAACTGCGCATGCTGCGTACCCAGATCGATCCGCACTTCCTGTTCAACAGCCTGAACTCGATCAGCGCGCTGACGTCGCAGAATCCGAAAAGCGCGCGCGAGATGACTTTGCAGCTGGCCGGCTTTTTCCGCCAGAGCCTGAGCATGGAAGCGCACAAGAAGGTGGCGCTGGAGCAGGAAATGATGCTGGTGCGGCACTTCCTCGCCATCGAAAAGGTGCGCTTCGGCGAACGCCTGGCGCTGCGCGCGGCAATACCGCAAGACGCGGGCGCCTGCCTGGTGCCGCCGATGATTATCCAGCCGCTAGTCGAGAACGCCATCAAGCACGGCATTGCGCAACTGGCCGAAGGCGGCTGGATCGACGTCTCGGCCCGCCGCGCTGGTTCGCTGCTGCACATCAGGGTGGACAACGCGGTGGACCAGGATGCGCCGGCCGCTGCGGCCGGCTACGGCGGCAGCGAAGGCAACGGCATTGGCCTGGCCAACGTGCGGCAGCGGCTGGCCTGCGCCTACGGACATGAAGCAAGCATCCGATGGGCGCGCCAGGAGAATATATTCACTGTGACGGTTTCCATGCCGGCAGAGACCAAGGAAGGATAGAGTATGCGCATCATCATCGTGGACGACGAAGCACTGGCGCGCGGCGTCGTGCGGGAGTACCTGGCCGAGCATGCGGATGTCGACGTGGTGGCCGAATGCGCCAACGGCTTCGAAGCCGTGAAGGCGATCACCGAACTGGAGCCGGACCTGGCGATCCTGGACATCCAGATGCCCAAGCTGGACGGTTTCGAGGTGGCTGAACTGGCGGCCGGCAAATGCCGTTTCATGTTCGCTACCGCGTTCGACCAGTTTGCCCTGAAAGCCTTCGAGTACCACGCGCTGGACTATCTGCTCAAGCCGTTCAGCCAGCAGCGCTTCGACCAGGCGCTGGCGCATGCGCGCGCCAGCATCGGCAAGGGCGACAGGACGGACAGCGCGCCGCCGGCGCAGGACGGACTGGCCGGCGTGGTGCGGGACGCGGCGGTGCGCAAGGGGCCGCTGGGCCGCGTGCTGATACGCGACGGCGCCAGGGTGCACGTGATCGCCGCCGAGAAGATCGACTACATCGAAGCGCAGGACGACTATGTGCAGATCCGCAGCGAGGGCAAGTCCTATCTGAAGAACCAGCGCCTGTCCGACCTCGAGAACCAGCTGGAGGCGGGGAAATTCCTGCGCATCCACCGCTCCTACCTGCTCAACATCGAGTGCATGAGCCGCATCGAGCAGGCCGGCAAGGATAGCCACGTGGCGGTGCTGAAGGATGGCACCCGGCTGCCGATCAGCCGCAGCGGCTATCAGAAAGTACGTAGCGTGATCCAATGAGCAAACCGACCAATATCGCGACCCCGCCGCTGTTCGCCTCGCTGCCCGGGGTGACCGCGCTGGCCCTGGCCCTGGCATGGTCCGGCGCAGCTGCGGCGGGGACGGAAACGCGTCCGCCCAGCGAGGCCGAAATCAAGTCCTTTGAAAGCTGGTTCAGCCAGCGCCCCGGCGCCGGCACGCTCAGGGCCGGCTACGACATTCAGCGCGGCGAGGGAGCGCGCGACTGGACCGTGACCGCATGGGCCGAACAGCCGCCGCAACGCGCGGCGTGGCGCTTGTGCCTGGCGCGCGCCGATGGCTACAATTACGACGCCAGGACGCAGCGCTGGAGCGCAAACGGCGAACGGCGCCAGTACGTGTGGCTGGACCGCTCGGCCGACTGCGGCGTATCGCCCCAGCGCGTGCACCTCAAGCAGGAGCTGGGCGAGCGCGATATCGTGACGGTGCTGGAGCAGCAAGGAGCGGTGCTGCAAAGCGCGCGCCTGCTATTCGCCGGCAACACCCGCTGCGCGCCCCAGCGCGCCAACAAGTTCGAGCTGACCGCCATCGACGTGACGCCGGACCGGTTTTACCAGCTGACCTATGTCAGCGACCGTGGCGGCAATGCCGTGGTCACGGTGCGCAAGCGGGCCCGCGAACTGACGGCCTGGGGTGCGCGCTGCTGATGCCGGTTGCGTCAATCGATGCGCCACCATGACGGCAGCAGCGCCTGTATTTCAGGCCGCGCGAAGCGGTCGTCGATCAGGTGCACGGTGCCACGGTCGGTCTCGGTGCGGATCACGCGGCCGGCCGCCTGCACGACCTTTTGCATGCCGGGATAGGTGTAGGTGTAGTCGTAGCCTGAGCCGAAGATGGCGTCCATGCGCAGGCGTATCTGCTCATTCACCGGGTTCAGCTGCGGCAGGCCCAGCGTGGCGATGAAGGCGCCGATCAGGCGCGCGCCGGGCAGGTCGATGCCTTCGCCGAAGGAGCCGCCCAGCACCGCGAAGCCGATGCCGCTGCCATCGGCGCTGAAGCGCGCCAGGAACTGTTCGCGGCCCGCTTCGTCCATGCGCCGCGTTTGCAGCCACACCGGCACGGCGGGATGCCGTTCGGCGAACAGCGCGGCGGCTTTTTCCATGTAGTCAAAACTGCTGAAGAAGGCCAGGTAGTTGCCCGGCTGGCGCTGGTACTGTTCGCCCATCAGCTCCGCTATCGGCGCGAGAGAGCGGTCGCGGTGCTGGTAGCGGGTGGAGATGTGGCCGGCCAGGCGCACCGACAGCTGCTCGGCGATGAAAGGCGACTCGACGTCGATCCAGGCCGTGTCGTCCGGCATGCCCAAGGTGTCGCAGTAGTAGTTCCAGGGGCTGAGCGTGGCAGAGAACAGCGCCGTGGAATGCGCCGCCTCGAAGCGCGGCTTCAGGAACGGCGCAGGGACGATGTTGCGCAGGCAGAGCACGGAGTTGATCCGGGCGCCGGCGCCGCTGACGGTGACGTCGAACAGCGAATGCTGGCCGTAGCTTTCGGCCAGGCGCGCAAAGCCCATGGCGTCGAAGTAGAAGCGCTGCAGGTCCTCGTCCACGTAGGCGGGATGTTCGGCGTAGTGCTCGCCGATTGCGGTGACCGCCGTTTGCAGCGCGCCCATGAATTTTTCGGGCAGTCCGGCGTGCACCTGGTATTCACCGTCCTGCGCTTTTTCCAGCGCGGACCACTGGCGGTGCACGCGGTCGAGCGGCTTTTTCAGCGTTTCCGGCGCCGTCTTGCGCAGCATGCGCAGGCCGGCGTGTTCCAGTTCCGCCGAATACATCTTGCGCGCGCGCGACACCATGTTGTGCGCCTCGTCCGCCAGCACGCTGATCTTCCAGTCGTTCTGCAGCGTCAGGCTGTACAGCATGGCGCTGATGTCGAAGTAGTAATTGTAGTCGCCCACCACCACGTCGGCCCAGCGCGCCAGCTCGGCGCCGAGGTAGTAGGGGCAAACCTGGTGCGCCAGGGCGATCGCGCGCACGGCGGCCTTGTCGAGCACCGGCGCGGCGGCGCTGGCGCCGGCGGCCGATCCGGCGCACACGGCAAGGGCCGCGCTGCGGGCGGCCGGCAGGCGGTCGTAGAAGCCCCGCGCCAGCGGGCACGATTCGCCGTGGCAGGCCTTGTCGGGATGCTCGCAGGCGGTATTGCGCGCCACCAGCTCCAGTGCGCGCAGCGGCAGCAGCGGTGCGGACGAGCGGATGGTCTCCACCGCGTCCAGCGCCATGCGCCTGCCGGAGGTTTTGGCGGCCAGGAAGAACACCTTGTCCAGCTTGTGTTCCGCGCTCGCCTTGAGCAGCGGGAACAGGCTGCCCACGGTCTTGCCGATGCCGGTGGGCGCCTGCGCCAGCAGCGTACAGGCGCGGGTGCTGGCCTTGTACATGGCTTCGGCCAGCTGCCGCTGTCCGGGGCGGAAGTCCGCATGCGGGAAGCGCAGGGCTTTCAGTTCCGCGTCGCGCTGCGCGCGGTGCGCCAGTTCCTGCTCGGCCCATGCCAGGAAGCGGCTGCAATGCGACTCGTAGAAGAGGCGCAGGCCTTCGGCGTCGGCCTGCTCGGCGATCAGGGTTTCCTTCTGGCTGCCAACGTCGAAATACACCAGCGCCAGGCGCAGCTGGTCCAGCCCGCGCGCCTGGCACAGCAGATGGCCGTACATCTTCAGCTGCGCCCAGTGCAGCTGGCGGTGATTGTCCGGCATGCGCGCCAGGTCGCCGCGGAAGGTCTTGATTTCCTCCAGCTGGTTTTGCTGCGCATCGTAGCCATCGGCGCGGCCGCGCACGCGCAGCGGGCCGAAGCTGCCGGACAGGCTCACTTCCTTCTCGTAGCTGTCGCCGCGCCGCGAGGCCACCAGCGCGTGGCCGGCGATGCCTTCCTGCGCCGTGGGCGTGGGCGTGAAGCGCAGGTCGAGGTCGCCCGTCTTGGCGGTGAATTCGCACAGCGCGCGCACGGCAACGGTGTAGGTCGCACCCGCGGCGCTCATGCGTCCGCCCATTGCAGGTAGCACACCGTGATCGGCATCTGGTGCTCGGCGCAGTAGCTGATCCAGCGCAGCTGGTTGTCCTGCAGCCGGTCGCCAGGGCCTTTCACTTCGATCATCTGGTAGCGCCGCTCGGCCGGCCAGAACTGGATCAGGTCCGGGAAGCCGCTGCGGTTGGTCTTGATGTCGAGCAGGATGCGCTCGAACCACTTCTTCAGGTGCGCGGCCGGGATGCAGGCCAGCGCCAGTTCCACCAGTGCGGCGTCCAGCGCGCCCCAGAACACGAACGGCGACTGGATGCCGTCCTTGGCCGCCAGGTTGCGGCGTATGGTGTCCAGGTAGCGGCCGTCGTCCAGCTGTCCCAGGCAGGCGGCGAACTGCGGCGCGCGGCGGCGCTGGAAATCCGCGCTGTGCAGGTCGGCCGGGCCGTGGTGGAAGGGGTGGAAGAAGGCGCCGGGAATGCTGGTGAAAATCGCATCCCAGCACAGCAGCCCGAACAGGGAATTGATCAGCGCGTTTTCCACATAGTAGACCGGCGCGTCCGCGCGCGCCAGGTGGTCGCGCACCACGCCCTCCACCCACCAGTCCTCGGCCGGCATCGGCAGCGACAGGTCCAGCCGCACCACGGGCGCGGGCTGCGCGGCGGGCGGCTTGGGATGGCCCAGCTTGCGCTTCAGGCGCGGCAGCATGCGCAGCAGCTGCTGGCGTTCGTGCTCGCTCTCGGGCTGCGCCATGGCTGCCAGCAGCAGCGCGTGGGCAGCGCCGCAGCGTTCGCTCTTTTCCAGCACGCGGATGGCGCGCGCCCGCGCCCCGGGGTAGGCGCACGCGGCGTAGATGGCGTGCGCGCCGTCCCAGTCCTGCTGTTTCTCGAGATGCTGCGCCATCTGGAACAGCAGCTTGTCGCGCCGGCTGTTGAGCCACTCGTTGCCGCTGATGGCGGGCGGCAGGCCACGCAGCACGTCCTGCGGCGCCTCGCCGTCGGCAAACCGCTCGCGGCACTGGTGCAGGGCCAGGTAGTCGTCGATGTCGCGCCGGCTGCGGAAGCCGCGCGCGGACGGGGAAAACTCCACCTTCTCGTATTTGTACACGCCCAGGTCCGACAGCACGAATTCCGACCAGTCCTGGTGGTAGTTGCCAAAGAAGATGAGCCGCAGCCGGTCGCACAGTTCCTGGGCCAGCACCTGGTAGACATGGTCGAAGGCGTCGCCGCACCAGGCCGAAAAGCGGTGTGCGCCGTCGTGCCGCTCGCGCAGCGCCGCCAGCTGCTCGGGCTTGCGTGCGCTCTTTTCATGCCCGGCCAGCTGGAATACGCGCACGATTTCGGGCTTTTGCAGCAGGGTGAACAACTGGTCCAGGCTCAGTACCGGGTCGGCGTCCACCCAGCCCAGCTCGGCGAGCGGACGGGCGGCCTCGTGGGTGCAGCCGATTTCGGCATAGACCAGCTTGCTGGCCCGGAATAGCAGGCCCTTGCGCATGACCATGCGCACGAACAGCGCGCGCGAAGCGCGGGGCAGGGCGGGGAATTGGGTGAGGAAGGCGCGTTCCTCGGCATTGAGCAGGTCGTCGTAGCGCTCGCCGATCCACTGCAATACCCGGTGGAAGTTGTCCAGGTAATAAAACTCGTTTTCCAGAACTCTATTCATTGCTACGCGCTACAGACTGTATGTTCATACAGTGTAGCGCGTTCGCGGGCCGGGGGCAACCGGCGGCGCCGGCCGGCCCGCAGGGTTTATTTCTCCGGCGGCGTCACCGTGGCGGCGGCCTTGGCGATCTGGGCTTCCACATTGGCCACGGCCTGGCGGGTGGCGTTGGTCACCTGCTCATAGCCGGCGAATGCGTTGTCGATGGCTTGCTTGACGATCTGCACCGCGTTCTCGGAGCCCGGGCGCACGTTCTTGGTCACGTCGTAAATCAGCGCGCTGAGCGTGCTTTTCGCCTCCGTCATGTGGGCGTCGGCGGCGCGGGTGAATTCCTCGCGGATCTCGGCGATGATGCCGCCCAGCTGCTCGTTGTAGGCGGCGGCATTGGCGATGCCGGGCTGGACTTTGGCGGCGGCCACGGCCATCACGGCTTTGGGGTCGCGCGCCAGGCTGAGCTCCTTGCCGGCGGCCAGCTGCTCTTCGACGCTGGTCTTGGCAGTGGCCATGTTCAGCGCCACCACCTGTTCCACGCCTTGCACGGCTTTGCTGGTCAGCGTGTTGAAGGTTTCTAACTGAAATTCAAACAGCGCCTTGGTGGTTGCTGCGAACTGCTCTGGACTCGTAAACATTCGTTCTCCTCGGTTATTGGAATAGAACTACTACTTACCGGCCTGCATCAGGGCGTATTGTTATGGTCCCATTATTTGGCAAATGCTAATTTTTCGCAACGGCTATCTTTGTAGGGGCGCTCGACCCGCTCCCAGCCCGCACCGAGCGGGCCCTGCGCGCATACGCGCGAGCCGTCCACCTTGCTGACCCACCAATAGAACGGCGCCGGCGCCGCGCTCAGGGCGGTACAGGACAGCAGCAGCAGGGACGCGATCAGTGTTCTCATGCGCATCTCAAATAGGCGCCGCAGGCGGCAGCAGCAGGGTGAAGGCGGCGCCGCTGCCGGGCTCGCTGGCCAGCTTGATACGGCCGCCCAGCACGCTGCTGACAATGTTATGCGCGATGTACAGGCCCAGTCCGGAACCGCCGGTGCCGCGCCGGGTGGTGAAGAAGGGGTCGTACACGCGGCCCAGGTGCTCGGGCGCGATGCCGTTGCCGTCGTCGGCGTACACCAGCGCGACCTCGCCCTTGGCGTTCAGGCTGGCGCTGATGCGCACATGGCCCCGGCCCCGGCCGGCAAAGCCGTGCGCCACGCTGTTCTCGAACAGCGCCTGCAGTACCTGGCTCAGCTGGCCGGGGTAGCTGTCCAGTTCCAGGTGGGGCGGGATGGCCAGCTCGACCTGGACCGCCACCTGCTTGGCGGCCGCCTGCAGCGCCGGCATCAGTCCGGCCACCAGCGGCGCCAGCTTGAAACGGCTGCGCTGGCTGTTGTCATGGTCCACCGCGATGGCGCGGAAGCTGTGCAGCAGCGCCGCCGCGCGCTTGAGGTTGCGCACCACGATGTCGTCGGCCTGCGCTGCCTGGTCCAGGTAGGCGTCCAGCTCGGCCTGCCCGGCGCCGGCGGCAATGGCGGCGCGCAGCGCCTGGGTGCGGTCGGCCATGGTGCCGGCCGCCATCAGGCTGTTACCGATGGGCGTGTTCAGCTCGTGCGCCACGCCGGCCACCAGCGCACCCAGCGCGGCCAGCTTTTCACGCCGCACCAGTTCATCCTGCGTCATGCTCAGGTTGTCCAGCGCGGTGGCCAGTTCGTCATTGACCTGCTCGGCGCGCTCCTTGGCCTTGCGCAGTTCCGTGGTGCGGTCGGCCACCAGGGCCTCCAGCTGCGTGCGGTGGCGCCGCAGCTCGTCTTCATGCCGGGTGCGGGCGATGGCGATGCCGGCCAGGTGGGTGGCCACGCCGATCAGGCGCATATCGCCCGCGCTGGGACTGCGCGCCTCGCGGTAGTACATGGCGAAGGTGCCGAGCACGGTGTCGCTGTCAAGCAGCACGGGCACGGACCAGCACGCGCGCAAGCCGTACTGGGCGGCGACGGCCGCGTACGGCGCCCACAGCGGATCGGTCTGGATGTCGCTGACGATCACCGCTTCCTTGCGGTACATGGCGGTGCCGCAGGAACCCGCCACCGGGCCGATCGGCAGGCCGTCGATGGCTTCCATGTAGGCGCGCGGCAGGCTGGGGCCGGAGCCGCTGCGCACGGTGCGGCCGTCCC
Organism: Massilia sp. NBRC 108631; assembly: GCF_059704565.1. Taxonomy (NCBI): domain Bacteria; kingdom Pseudomonadati; phylum Pseudomonadota; class Betaproteobacteria; order Burkholderiales; family Oxalobacteraceae; genus Massilia; species Massilia sp. NBRC 108631. Next base: position 4,299 of record NZ_BAAKJE010000182.1, on the reverse strand, counting down.
TGTCGAGCAGCAGGATGGAACACAGCACGCCGGGCGCTTGCGCCTCGATCAGCAGCATCAGCTTGTCCAGCGTGGTGCTCAGGGGCGCGCCGCGCGCCACCAGTTCCAGCAGCTGGTTCTGGCCTTCGCGCAGCGCTTCCGCGTGCTGGTGGCTGGCCGCGTCCGCCAGGCGCAGCTGGCGCAGCTGCGCAATGCTGGCGTGCAGTTCGTCCGCCGAACGCGGGGCCGGGAGCAGGGCCAGGATCTGCTCCAGCACGGCGCCGGTGCTGAACGGCAGGCGCAGGCTGGCGCTGGCGCCGGCAGCCAGCGCGCGCTGTTCTTCGTCGTCGAGTTCGTCCGCACCGCCGCCGGCCGGGGTCAGCAGGATGATGGGCAGGGCCGGCGTGGCGCTGGCGGCCCGCAGGTAACCGCACAGTTCGTAGCTGGAGCTGCCGGCCTGGGCGGCATCGAGCAGCACCATGGCCACGCCGCCGGCGCGCACCGCGTTAAGGGCGCTGTCGGCGCGGCTGACCGAGAGCAAGCCCAGGCCGGACGTCGCCAGCGCGCCTTCCAGCGCAGCCAGGTCGAAGCTGGCGCCGGTAACGATCAGTATGGTTTGCAATTTGATAGGCGGTTTCGACGTCATTGCCCGGTCCGTGATGCGGGTTCAAGGACCAAGTGTAGTACAGGATGCCTGGCCATGGCGATGCAATTGGTAAGCAAATGCTGCTGGCGAAATGCTAGCCGCAGGCCGTCCGGCTGCGGCGGCCTGGCGGCGCGCAGCCGGTCATGCGGCTTTGGCGCCGCCGCCGCCCGCGGCGCGCGCCTCGGCGATTCTCGGATAGTTTTCCTCTATCCAGTCGACCAGCGACGCCAGCCGCAGCGCCAGTTCGCGGCCCATGGGTGTCAGGCTGTACTCCACGCGCGGCGGTATCACCGGGTGGGCGTAGCGCAGCACAAAGCCGTCGCCCACCAGGGCGTCCAGGGTTTGCGCCAGCATCTTTTCGCTGACGCCGCCGACTTCACGGCGCAGTTCGCTGAAGCGGTGCATGCCGTCCAGCAGCACCACCAGCACCAGCACGCCCCAGCGGCTGGTGACGTGGCTGAGCACGGCACGCGAGGGGCAGGCCGCCACCATCAGTTCGCCGCGGCGGGCTTCATTGCTGGCGGCCAGGGTGGCGCGCAGGGTCTTGGGTTGCGGCATGGTTGCTCTCCAGGGGGGTACTTACCAAAATGTGCGTACTTACAAATAGTAAGTATAGGCGCTAAGATGAATTACTCCAACCGCGAATTGAAAGGAAACACCATGATCGTCATTACCGGCGCCAGCGGCCAACTGGGCCAACTGATTGTTACCGAACTGCTGAAAACCACGCCGGCTGCCGCCATCGTGGCCGCCGTGCGCGATCCTGCCAAGGCCGCCAACCTGGCCGCACTGGGTGTGCAGGTGCGCAAGGCGGACTACACCGATCCGTCCTCGCTGGACGCGGTCTTCGCCGGCGCGGAAAAGGTTCTGCTGATCTCGTCGAGCGAGATTGGCCAGCGCCTGGCGCAGCACCGCAACGTGATCGAGGCAGCCAGGCGCGCCAAGGTGGGCTTGCTGGCCTACACCAGCGTGCTGCATGCGGACAGTTCGCCGCTGGCGCTGGCGGGCGAGCACCGCGACACCGAGGCGCTGCTGCGCGCGTCGGGCCTGCGTTACAGCATCCTGCGCAACGGCTGGTATGTCGAGAACTACACTGCCGGCCTGGCCGGCGCGCTGGGCTACGGCGTGCTGCTGGGCAGCGCGCAGGACGGGCGCATCTCCGCCGCCACGCGCAGCGACTATGCCGCCGCAGCAGTGGCCGTGCTGAACAGTGCCGAGCCCGAACCGCTGTACGAACTGGCGGGCGACCGCAGCTTCTCGCTGCCGGAACTGGCGGCCGAGTTGTCGCGCCAGGCCGGCAAGGACGTGCCGTACAAGGACTTGCCGGAAGCGGAGTACAAGGCCGCGCTGCTGGGCGCCGGCCTGCCGGAATGGCTGGCGTCGCTGCTGTCCGATTCGGACGCGGGGGTGGCAAAGGGCGCGCTGGAAGACAACAGCGCCACCTTGTCGCGCCTGATCGGGCGAGCCACCACGCCGCTGTCCGAAGCGGTCCGCAGCGCGCTGGCGAAGTAAGCGCGGCCCGCTCAGTGCACGATGGCCAGCTTGCCGAAGTGGCGGCCGCCTGCACTGAGCTCCGCGTAGGCTGCGGCGGTGTCGCCGATGTCGAACACGCGGTCGATCACCGGCACGATGCGGTGCGCGGCGATGGCCCGTACCGCCTCGGCAAGGTCGGCCACCGATCCGGTGTTGTTGCCCACCACCCGCAAGGCCTTCACAATGATGGGCAGCAGGTCGACCTGTGCCACGGTGCCGGCCACGAAGCCCACCGTGAATACGGTGCCGCCCATGGCTGCCGCATGCAGCGAGCGCGCGAAGGTGGCGGCGCCGACGGTTTCCAGCACCAGGTCCGCGCCGCGGCCGCCGGTCAGTTTCAGGACTTCTTCGTCCCAGGCCGGCGTTGCGCGGTAGTTGATCAGCAGGTCGGCGCCGGCCTGGCGCGCGCGGTCCAGCTTGGCTTCCGACGAGGACGCCAGGATCGCCGTGGCGCCGCATGCCTTGGCAAACTGCAGGGCGAAGATACTCACACCCCCGGTACCCAGCAGCACCGCCACGGACCCCGGCTTGAGCCGTGCCGAGCGCACCGCGTTCCATGCCGTGGTGGCGGCGATCGGCAGCGCGGCGCCCTGCACGAAATCCAGGTGCGCGGGCAGGGCGGCCAGGCTGCTGGCCGGCACGGCGACGTATTCGGCCAGCGATCCAGGCAGGGTGAGGCCGCGCATGGCGGCAACGTTGTGCGGCGTGATGGCGCCGCCCTGCCAGTTCGGCATGAAGTGGGGTAGCACCCGCTCGCCGACGGACCAGCCGCCGACGCCTTCGCCCAACGCTGCGATCTCGCCCGCGCCGTCCGCCACCGGCACCAGGGGGAAGCCCGGCGCCGGGAATTGTCCCGTGGCGATGGCCACGTCCAGGTAGTTCAGCGTGGCGGCGCGCAGGCGCAGCACCACCTCGCCCTTGCCCGGCGAGGGATCGGGCAGCGCCGCCTGGCGGAAAGCGGTCAGTTCAGGGGCGGTCAGTTGCATGGCTTTCATCATCGTCTTTCACAAAGTCGGAAAGACCTCAGTGTCATTTAAAACCATGTTGAGATAAACTTGCGCGTACTTGATACATTTGCAACTGGAGCTGTTAAATGGATCTGCTGGAAAGCATGAGGGTGTATGTGCAGGCCGTAGAAAAGGGCAGCCTTAGCGCTGCGGCCGCAGCCAGCGGCATGTCGGCGACCATGGCGGGCAACCATGTGCGCATGCTGGAGCAGCGCCTCGGCACGCGCCTGCTCAACCGCACCACGCGGCGGCAGTACCTGACCGCTTTCGGGGAGGACTACTATCAGCGCTGCAAGGAAATCCTGCGGCTGGTGGCCGAGACCGACGCGCAGGCGCAGACCCTGCAGCTGGCGCCGGCCGGCAAACTGCGCGTCACCGCACCGCTCACGTTCGGCGCGGAGGCGCTGATGCCAGCGCTGTCCGCCTATCTCGAGCGCTACCCGCAAGTGGATGTGGACGTGGTGCTGAGCGACCGCGTGCTGGACCTGGTGGAGGAGGGCTGCGAGGTGGCGGTGCGGATCGGGCATTTGCCGGATTCCGCATTGGTCGCGAAGCCGCTGGCGCCTTACCGGCTGATGATCTGCGCCTCGCCCGGCTACCTGGCGCGCAAGGGCACGCCGGCCAGGCCGGAGGAATTGAGCGGACACGATTGCCTGTCGTTCTCCATGGCCGCACTGGCGCACTGGCGCATGACCGGCGAGGATGGCGACTTGTGCGTGCCGGTGGCCGGCCGGGTGCAGGTCAACAACGGCCAGGCCTTGCGCGTGGCCGCGCTGCACGGCATGGGCATCGTGCTGCAGCCGGCGATACTGATGGAAGGGGATGTGCGGGCGGGGCGGCTGGTGCCGCTGTTCCCCGGCTATACGCTGCCTAGCCGGCCGATGAACCTGGTGTATCTGCAGGACCGCTACCGCTCGCCTAAACTGCGCAGCTTCGTGGACTTCATGGCGGAACGCTTCGGACAATAGAAAAAGCCTCCCGAAGGAGGCTTTTTCGCGGAATTCTGTGGTGCCCACGGAGGGACTCGAACCCCCACACCTTGCGGCACATGGACCTGAACCATGCGCGTCTACCAATTCCGCCACGTGGGCACTGTTACTGCGTTCTCTGCGGCGTTGTTCTGCAACAGAAGGC
>NZ_BAAKJE010000181.1:0-1550 GCF_059704565.1 Massilia sp. NBRC 108631 | reverse complement strand
ACTGTGGTGCCCACGGAGGGACTCGAACCCCCACACCTTGCGGCACATGGACCTGAACCATGCGCGTCTACCAATTCCGCCACGTGGGCACTGTTGCTGCGTTTTCTGCGGCGTTGTTCTGCAACAGAGGCCCGAATCTTAAAGGCCGCGGCGGTCTTGGTCAAGCGTCAATTGATGTTTCCATGAAAATATTTCCTGCCGCCGGCCCAGGCCAGCGCCATCAGCAGGCCCGCGCCGTACATGGCCGCCTGCGACGGCTCCGGTATCGGCGCCAGGTTGTAGCCGATGGCGTCCATCGCCATCCGGTCGTTCCTGGTGATGAGCAGCAGTTCGCCTTGCGCGGCGGTCGGGTCCATCAGGCCCAGCATCATCAAATCCTTCCAGTGGCTGGCCTGGCGCTCGTCGCCGAAGTTGGTGCCGGTGGAAAATTCGGCGCCCAGCGTGGCGCCGCCGTCCACCGAGAAGTACTTCGCGCGCGCGTCGGCGGTCCAGTCGATCACGCCGCTGGCGCTGCTTTGCGCCGAGTAGCGGAACATGTCCAGCCCGGACACATACGTGAATTCGTTGTCGTAGAAGGGGCCGTTGTTGGGCGGCGAGTTAAAGTCGAGCACGTCCACGCCGCTGATGAAGCCCAGCGTATGGCCGATTTCATGCGCGGCCATGCCGACGAAGTCGTACTGCGTGGCGCCGATGCCGTTGCGGCTGTCGAAGTCGAAGGACAGGTTGCTGTTGAACTGGATAAAGCCGTCGCAATTGCCGATGCAGCCGGGCAGGGTGTCTTCCACGACCGCCATGCCCAGCGCCTTCGCTTCGGCGTTGGTGATGAAGACGGTGCTGTTGTTGTCGCTGCCGTTGTTGTCGAGGTAGGGGGTGGCGCTGGCTGCGCCGTTCGGGTTGTTGGCGGTGCGGTTGATCAGCATGCCGAAGCTGGTCCGGGGCAGGTGTGCGACGGCCGTGTTGTCCAGTGCCGAACTGCGGTCGGCCTCGAGCGCGCTGCGGAAGCTGGCGTAGGAGTGGAAGTCCTGGGTGCTGGCTGCCTGGCCAAGTATGCCGCCGCCCAGCGCGCCGAAGCCGACCGTCAGGTTGACGGCGATGTTGTCGGTCAGCAGTGCGGACCAGCGCGCGCCGGCTTCGATGAAGCCTTGCTGGGCTTGCAGCGTGGTGCCGGGCGTGAACTGGAAATTGAAGATAGGGGCGGCCTGGGCCGGCGCGTTGGCGAGCAGGTTGCCAAGGGCAAAGACGGTTGCTGCGGCGAGAATTTTCATGGCGCACTCCTGGTTGGAATGCGTGGGCTGATGCAAGAACCGTGCGGGGCTGTGGAATCAAGCACTTGTGCGTGCTTCGGCCGCTTGCTGCTGCAGCGTGTCAGGAAGTCCGACAATGAAAAAAGCCTCCCGAAGGAGGCTTTTTTGCGGAATTCTGTGGTGCCCACGGAGGGACTCGAACCCCCACACCTTGCGGCACATGGACCTGAACCATGCGCGTCTACCAATTCCGCCACGTGGGCACTGTTACTGCGTTCTCTGCGGCGTTGTTCTGCAACAGAAGGC
>NZ_BAAKJE010000180.1:0-205 GCF_059704565.1 Massilia sp. NBRC 108631 | reverse complement strand
GTTCGGACAGAGACGGTGGGATTCGAAGACGGAGCCCCCTGGCGGGGGCGAGGCTATCCGAATCGCCCATCTGCTTCCCGCAGCGCGGGAAGCGCCGCGCGCCGCCAGAACAAATAAAAACGGGCTCCCCTGCGGGAGCCCTTTTTTATTTGTTCGGACAGAGACGGTGGGATTCGAAGACGGAGCCCCCTGGCGGGGGCGAGGC
>NZ_BAAKJE010000179.1:0-210 GCF_059704565.1 Massilia sp. NBRC 108631 | reverse complement strand
ATAGTTGAGTAATCAGCTAGGAGACGTGGCCGAGTGGCCGAAGGCACATCCCTGCTAAGGATGCATACGGCTTATACCTGTATCGTGGGTTCGAATCCCACCGTCTCCGCCAGAACAAATAAAAACGGGCTCCCCTGCGGGAGCCCTTTTTTATTTGTTCGGACAGAGACGGTGGGATTCGAAGACGGAGCCCCCTGGCGGGGGCGAGGC